>NZ_JAMXSJ010000036.1:0-33559 GCF_024124725.1 Halomonas sp. Ps84H-12
CGAAGGCGGCAGCAGGTAATCGGTCTGGCGATCCACAGGGATGAAGCGGCTCATGGCGATCTTCTCAGCTCGGCGATGACGGTGGTCAGTATCTCACGGTGCAACGGAAAGACCGACAGGCTGCTAGAGCATTTTGCTCTTCCCAGTTGGGCATGCCTTCGCCTTGTGTACCGTGGCAACTAGCACAGTATTGTCGGTAAACTCTTTTTCCGTCTTCCAGCTGAGGAGTATCGCTTGAAAAAGGACGGTCCTCAGCCATGGCGTGCCCCACAACCATTAGCGTCAGCCATGAGGCAGTGAAAAAACAGTGCTTACGCATCGGGATAAGTCCAGGATTGGCCTTCGTCTTCACTGTGTAGAAGTTCCCCTTTCTGGTTTAAACCATAGAGAGTGTCTTTGGCGGAGAGTGTGAGTGCAACGAGCTCTGTGCCGTCACCAGCTACTTGTTGCCACTCTTGACCACCCGTTTCACTACGCCATAGTCCTTGCTGTGTAACCACATAGACTCGCTTTGGGTTGCCAAGGCTATAAGCCACATCATAGACGCTGCCAGCATCAAGTGCTCCGGTCGGTCTCCAACCGCAAAAGCAGTCCATCGATAGACGCACCGCATCGTCCGATACCCCGTAGAGCCAGCCGGTCTGCATGCTGCCTTCCATGTCAGAGTGGACGAGTCGGTTAATCTTTTGTGAAGGACCACTGTCCATTTTTTTCCAGGTGGTGCCAGCATCCTCGCTTTGGTAGATGCCGTCTTCTTCAATTACCGCATAAAGTGTTTCGTTCTGACGGCGATGTACAGCTAGCGCAGTAACCTCTCGGCTAGGTAGGTTAGCGCTAAGCTCTTGCCAGGTTTCTCCATTGTCGGTGCTACGCTGCACCCCGATTGAGGGGCCTGCGATATAGAGCGCTTGCGGATCAGTGGAGGGGACCGATACCGCGCGCAACTGGCCTTCATTCACGTCTTCGGGCAAGGGAATCGCATTCCAGGTCATGCCTTCATCGGCACGCTGGAATAGTTGGTTAGCCTCAATTTTAAACAGTCGTTTGCCTGTTACGTCATATTGCAGTGCAAGCAACCTTTCTTCAGTTGCCAAGGCCGTAATGGCGCTGCCAAAGCTGACTGCGGCCAAGCCTGTCAGTAAGAAGACACGTAAAAAACGACTCACGATCATGTGCATTTCAATATTTCCTTAAATAACGATTAGCCGATAACACCTAGGGCAGGGAAAGTACGCAATAACCAATATGACAGCTCGGATAGTTTGCCTGTGATCATTAAGCTACCCATCAGGATCATGATCAACCCAGCCGCTATATGTATGAAATGCCCCCAGCGACGCAGGAATTTCTGGTGCTTTATGAAGCGATCAAGTGAAAGGGCACTCAGCATGAAGGGCACACCCAGACCCAAAGAATAAACGCCGAGCAACGCCATGCCGCTCCAGGCGTTGGCCGTGGAAGCGCTGACGGTAAGAATGGCACCCAGAATCGGGCCAATGCAGGGGGTCCAGCCAAATGCAAACGCTAAACCAAGCAGATAAGCCGCACTGCGGCTTCCGCCGACGTCCTTCAGTCGACCCATAAACCGCCATTCTTGATGAAACCAGCGCCATGGCATGAGCCCGGTCATGAAGGCACCAAACAGTATAACGATAAGGCCACCGACTAGGTTTGCTTCTTGGCGATACACCAATAGCAGACGACCAATGGCGGTGGAGCTGGCTCCCAGCAACAAAAAAACGGTTGAAAAACCGAGCACGAACCATATCGACTGGGTTAACACCCGGAGTCGCTCTCGTCTATCCGCCTTCTGTAATTGTCCGAGCGAGCGGCCGGTCATGAAAGAAAGATAGCCAGGCACAAGTGGCAAAACACAGGGTGAAATGAACGAGATCAGGCCTGCCAGAAAGGCAGTGACCAGTCCTATATTGGCTACTTCAAGCATTACCCTTTACCCATGGCTAGGCTTGGAAATTTGATGAGGAATGCTTGATTGACTCGTTTTGATCTACTATTTGGCGAGTGGTGGACGCTGTGCCAGCATTCACTTCTGAAGCGTCTTCTACCCGAGCCTGAACATTGTTAGCGTCGCTTTGCTCGGTCGCTTCACCTTTTTTGTCTTTGCACTTCATCATGCATAGGCCTAATCCGCACATAATGAGACATGGCAATAGGCTCAATAGTATAGGCGCGATGCCCAGCAAAACCAGGTTATCCCAGCCAAAAGCAAGGCCGCCAGCCACTGCCACGCCACCCAGCAACATCAGGCCGCGTGGCCCTGTCAACAGGCCTTGTAGCCCCGATTTTTGTTTGTTCTGTTGGGTTTTGTCGTCACAACAACTCATGGTGCTACCTCATTATCTGGTTGCAATCATTTCGGCAAGAAAGTCGATCATGTCTTGAGTGTTCCACTCGGCTTCCCCCACGAGGCGCCCAATTTCTTTGCCTTGGCGGTCAAGTAGCAGCGTCGTGGGAATACCTACGGCCCCAAGATCTGCACTGGCCATCCCGGTTTTATCTATATAGGGAGCCAGATGTTCAATGCCTATCTCTTGATAAAATTCATTAACAATCTCGACCCCCTTACGGTCGATCGATAAGGCGACCACTTCAAAGTCATCGCTGCCAAGCTCAGCTTGCAGGGCATCTAAAGTGGGCATTTCCTCTCGGCAAGGCCCACACCATGTTGCCCAGATGTTGAGTAGAATCAGTTTCCCTTCAAAGTCAGCCAGTGTTAAAGGGGTACCGCCACTATCCTCGAAACTGATTTGTGCCACGTCGTTGGGGGTGGCCCAGAGAAGAAACCCTTGTGGCCCTGAGCTTTCTGACGGGGCGGCCATGGCAAGGGAGGTGGCCGTCATCAGAAATACGGCTACGAGATATCCTGCCAGGATGGGTAGTTTCATCGCCACACTACCCCTTAGTGAGTCGCGTAAATGTCGGGGCTATCGGTCGGTTGCGAGGCTATGACATAGACCTCCAGCGGGCCGCGTTTTTCTCCCGACATGCCCGGTGAACCAAGCGGCATTCCCGGCACACTCAGCCCTATGATAGAGGGCTTTGCATCAAGCACTTGGGTCACGCTCTCAACAGGCACATGCCCTTCGAAGAGATAGTCTTCTACGACCGTGGTATGGCAGCCATGCAGTTCTTCAGGGACGTTATACTCGGCTTTCATTTCCACTAGATCATGGGTGTCGACCGTCTCCACGTCGAAGCCGTTTTGTTCCAAATACTTGGCATATTCGGCACAACACCCGCAATTGGGATTTTTGTAGAGGGTCGCTGATATATCAGCCGCCAATCCCGATACGGGAAAAGCCAGTAAAGACGTAACGGCTAGCGCTTTCCAATGTTTCATATGTTGAGTGTCCGGTGAGATAACAGTGAGGAAGGTCTAAGCGACGCTACCCGCATAAGTGAAAAGGTTGCTTGCGTACAAGCAACCTATCCGAGCCGCTTTAAGCGTCGTCGTTCTCATGCTGCATGTTTTCCATCATGGCGTTACATTTTTCCATCATGGACTTCATATCGCCCATCATGTCGTGCATACCCCCTGCTTGCATCATATTGCTATGCATGTCATTGCCCTCCATCGGCTTCTGCTGATTCTCTTCTTGGGCAAGAAGCGAGCTAGCTCCGAAGCTACTGGCAGCAACAATGGCGGTAAACAGGATCGCAGTATTACGTTTACGCATGACACTCTCCTCTGTATGTGAGTCACTCTGCCAAACGCGCTGGTAGGACTTGATTACGGTTTTTATCCTGTGGCAGGAGTGCTTTTTTAAGATATCCTTAAAGAAGACTTTAAGGTCAAGGCCTCATTTTAAATTTCGTTATACAACCTAAATGTTTGTCATGAGCGCTCAGCTGAAGACTTGACCTTTGGGCAGCCTGGCGGTTGTAAGCTGGCTACGAGTAAACAAATGAGGGTAAGCCAATGCGAGTCTCAGAGCTGGCTCAGACGGGAGGGGTAACGGCAGAAACGGTACGTCACTATACAAGGGAAGGGTTGTTGCAACCGCACCGCGACCCGCGCAACGGTTATCAACTCTACGATGCAGAGTCCTTGGGGCGCCTACGTTTTATCGATTGCCTGCGTTCGCTGGGTGTTAGTCTTCCAGAGATCAAGCAAATATTATCTTGGGCGGATCAAGGCACTGCAGAGTTTATTGAACCAGTACCACTCGCCACTCAAAGGGGACGTCTTTACTTGCGGGCTCAAGAGTTCCAGGTGATAGCGCGCTGGATAGATAATATGAATCAAGACAAGATGACTGAAAGTTTCAGCCTGAAGGAGCTCATCGAATCGCTTGGGACAGGTAAATTAGTTTTCGAGGCTAATGATTCGCGAAGTGATCATTAGTGATGCGGCGAAGTCATGGCACTGTGCGTATCCTCCATCCCTATCATGGACTGCAGATGCCAGAGTTGCCAGACAGCAAACGTAATAATCAGCAGTGCTGCCAGCGTACGAGTCGCGGGGCTACGTATCCATATTGAGACACGGCGCGCTGCCACTCCGGTCGCTAGGACGGCAGGCAAGGTGCCGAGCCCAAAGGCCCCCATCATCGCGGCGGCACGCAATGGCTCGGCTACAGCAAGACTCCAGGCCAGCATCGAATAGATTAGCCCACAGGGCATCCAGCCCCATAGCGAGCCAAGTGCGAATGCTTGGGGTACTTTTACAACAGGCATCAAGCGACGGCCTATTGGTTCGATGCGGCGCCACAGGACGCGCCCCAGTGCCTCGATACGTAGCAAGCCCTTCCACCAGTTGGCGATATACAGTGCCATTAGTATCAACATGACCGCCGCCAGGATACGCAACACCAGGGCGAAGCTGTCCAGTGCATGGTTGAGCACGGAACCGAGCAGGGCCACCAAGGCACCAGCGATCATGTAGCTGCTGATACACCTAAATTATAGCCGAGCAACAGACCTGCTAAACGCCTCGGCTGTCGCATGCTGGGGGGCACAGCAAAGGTCAGGGCACTCATGATGCCGCCACACATGCCGATACAGTGCGCGCCTCCCAGCAAGCCGAAGACGAAGGCCGCCGCCAGCGGCGGCAGGCTCATGTCGGCGGGATTCATTTAAGGGGCACCTTTGGAGCTACCCGCCGTATCACGGGAGGGGCTGATGGTGAAGGCCGCCGGAGGCGAACCGTACGGTGATACGAGTTCGACCTGTTCGGGTGGATAGCAGAGTCCTTGGTCGGAACAGCCCTGAAAGGTCACCATGATGGCCAGCGGCCCGGTAACGGTGTCGCTCGCCTCGATGGGCGCACTCACCAACACCTGATCGTAGAAAACGTTAATGTTCCCTAAAGACGCGTGCGACATTGGCTCGCCAGGCGGCAAAGCCAACTCACCGAAATTGATATCTTGAGAGAGACTCTCAATCGCGAACTGATGCCGGTGAAGGTAGTAATTTTCGGCGGCGGTGAAGCCGATATAAACTCGATCATCGTCTCGCCAGGTGGTGGTTCGGAAGGCTTCTTTAGCCGGTAGAAAGTCACGTTGGGGCGAACGGTTAAAGGGGGAACTTTTGTCACCAACCTCAAACATCTCTTCACGTGCCGCTACCGGGGTGACTATAAAGAGTGCCACCGTTAGAAAAGCGAAGACTTGTTTCATGAGTTTAACGCCGCCTTTGGCTTATCCATTGGCTGACCTCTGGACCAAGCGACCAGAGCAAAGCCCGCGACGATCATTGGTAGTGTCAGTAGCTGCCCCATGGTTAACCAGCCAAAAGCGATGAATCCCAACTGAGGGTCGGGGAGGCGCACGAACTCTACGATGAAACGGAAGGCTCCATACAGAAGCAGGAACAGCCCAGAGATGAGGCCCCGCTGACGTGGTCGGCGCGATAGCCACCACAGCACGGCAAACAACACGACACCTTCAAGGGCAAACTCGTAGAGAGCCGAAGGATGCCGTGGCTCAGAGCCCAGCCCCATCATGGATGGAAACACCATTGCCCAAGGTACATCACTAACTCTCCCCGGTAACTCGTGATTGATGAAGTTCCCGAGGCGACCCGCTCCCAGGCCGATGGGGACTAACGGAGCAATGAAGTCGGTCAGTTGAATAAAAGCCAGTTGATGTTTGCGAGCAAACAGCCAGGCAGCCACTAACACACCGGCAAGGCCGCCATGAAAGCTCATGCCTCCTTCCCAGATTTTTAGTAACCAAAGGGGGTTGGCTTGCAGTTGTTCGAGCCCGTAAAACAGTGCATAGCCAAGGCGGCCGCCAACGATGATGCCGATGGCGGCGTAGAAGATCAGGTCGCCTATATCATCGTGGCTTAGGCCGAGTCGGTGGGCGCGACGCCGACCCAACCACCAAGCGGCCACTAGCCCGATTACATACATTAAGCCATACCAGTGAATCTGAAGAGGGCCTATGGCGATGGCGATCGGGTCGATTTGAGGGTATTGCAGCATATATCTTCCTTAATCAATCGTTACTGTTGGAGTCATCAACAAAAATTATTGCGTCTTAAGAGCCGTTTTATCGTTTCCACTTCTCGACTTCCTGGATGACTCGCTCAACATCTTCAGAAGTTATGTAACCTGTATGTTTGTAACGAATAGTGCCCTCGGTATCGACCAGATAGCTTTCGGGTGCGCCATAAACACCTAGCTCAAAACCTAGGTTACCCTCTGGATCAAAAATATTGACTTCAAAAGGATTCCCAAACTCGTCAAGAAACTCGAGTCCCTTTGCCTGGGTATCCTTGTAGTTGATGCCAACCAAGCGGACGCCTCGCGCGGCTAAGTCCAATAACTGCGGCATTTCATGCTTGCAAGTGGGGCACCACTCTCCCCAAACATTGACCAATGTCACCTTATCTTTAAAAAGAGATTCATCAACGACCCTTGAGGGGTCTTCCAGCGTCGTCAGGTTGAAGGCCGGAAACGGCTGAGCTAACAAGGGGGAATCTCTGGCGCTAGGATCCATTGATAAGCCCTGATAAAAGAAAAAGCTCAAACCAAAAAAGCCCAATAGGGGTAAAAATAGCAATGTCCGAGATTTCACGTATACGTCTCACAGGTAGTAGCGGGTAAGTGCCTGCTGAGCATTGTTAGTGCTTACGGAAGTTGATTTGGAGCACTAGGTTGCATCGGTCATGGCTTCCGAGCCCATAGGCGTTTCGCCAGCAGCGGCAGCAATGTGATGCCACTGATGAGGACCAGCGCGATCGTGAGACCACGGGAGTCGGCGGTAATTAGCACTTCGCCGAACTTGACGATCAGATACGCCGTGGGGATTACGCCGGCCAATGTGGCGATCAAAAAGCGCCAGAAGGACAGGGGTGTAATACCTGCCGCGTAGCTGATGGCATCAAACGAAATGAAGGGCACCAATCGGGATGCAAAAACGATGAGCATCAAGCCGGTTTGAGAGCGTTCCTTCCCCAGCCAGTTAAGGATGGGACGCGTACGCGACCAGCGTTGCATTACCTCATAGCCGAACAAACGAGCAATGCAGAAAGCGAGCAGAGCGCCGGCTTCGGCACCGATAACGACATAGGCCGTTCCCCAAACTGGGCCGTAGATCGCACCGGCCACCATGGCAATCGGACCACTGGGGATCGGGCTCATGACAATGGCCGTAATCATCATAAAGATGATGGCCAATGGCCCCCAGACGCCCAACCCATCAACCCATTCACGCAAGGCCTGCTTATCGGTCAAGACCGACAAGGCGCCGGTCTCCATCAGGATCCAATAGAGGGACGCCAAGCCCATCAGTAGAGAGAGCCCCAAAAAGAGCTTTTGCTTTACACTAAGCTTGGTTGCCATGTCCATCTCAGTTGTGGGGAGCAGGGAGACATGTCATCTCAGCCCTGTACCGTGATGGAGTATCATTCAACACCCAATATTTCGCGAAGCTGGTCGGTCGACACTGCACCATTGATACGCTGTACTTTCCCGGCTTCATCACGGTAGTAGCTGGTCGGCGTCCCTGTAGCACCGGCCTCGCGCATGATCTGGGCATGCTTTCTGAGCAGCGCTTGGCTCTCCTCCGACGGCTCCACCGGCCTTATGCCGCCATTGCGAAATTCCAATTCATGAGTTTCGAGAGCGCTAACCGGATCGTGGAATTCAAGGATTGCAGCAGCTTTGCGAAGGCTGTCCTCTGATAGCACGCCGACCAGCACGTGGCGAAGCTGTAGCACGCCTTGCTCGATTAGCGGACGTGAATTCTTCCAGAGTGCGTTGCAGTAGGGGCAGTTGGGGTCTGTTAGTGTGTAAACAATATGCGATGCATCATCATTCCCCTCCGAGATAAAACGTGTGTTTTCAAACGCACTCCAGGTAGCTTCCCGCATGGGTTCCAGCACCAGAGCCTGAAGCTGGCTTTCCATGACGGCATTGCCCTGGGGGTCGATTAACGTACCAATGACGGCATAGTCGGAAGAGGAAGAAATATAAGCCGCCATAGGCTCATTATCATAAGACAAGGCATAGCCTTGGAGGTCGTCAGGCGCTTCGAAGATGCCATGGAATGTGAACCCTTGATCCACCAACACGGTAATCGTCTTGGGCAAGGGAGACTCAGTATTAGCGGCAATGCCGGCCTGATGACTCTCATTGGCATCGGTTCCTGCTTCCTGCGCCAACGCAGGCAACGTAATAAGACCTAACAGACCTGCAGCGGCTAGGTAATAAGTAGAATGTAGGATATGCCTCATGAATGCTCTCTTTATCAATTACTGTTTTTCCAAGGGATTAGGTCGATCACATTTACTGGCTGGTTTTAGTGCTTCTTATTAAAAAAACAGGTACTTGATAAGCGCAGCAACACCAAGCCCCAGTGCAATAATCAACAAGATCGCTATTAGGCCCATCCCCGCCATACCCCACATGCAACTATCACTTCCCATCATTTTGAATTCCTCTTTAACACTACGGTGTTTGGTTTAGGCGCGATGAACAGCCTCGTTTGGACGTGGTGTGGCATTGCCGGGATCTGGCGTGAAACGGCGTAGCCGCAACGAGTTAGTCAGTACAAAGACACTGGAAACACTCATGGCAGCCGCCGCCAGCATGGGGCTGAGCAATACGCCGATGAACGGATAGAGCACGCCCGCCGCCACGGGGATCAACGCTACGTTGTAGCCATAGGCCCAAACGAAATTGCCGATAATGGTCCGGTGGGTACGCTTGGAGAGCGCCGTGGCATTGACGATGCCTCGCAAATCGCCACTCATCAGCACCACATCGCCGGACTCGATGGCAATATCGGTGCCAGTGCCGATCGCAATGCCCACGTCGGCCTGGGCCAAAGCGGGTGCATCGTTGATCCCGTCCCCCACAAAAGCGACACGCTTGCCCTCCGCCTGGAGACGCCGGATCTCTGCCGCTTTCTGGTCGGGCAGCACCTCAGCGAGAACCTGCTGGATGCCAACCTGTCGGGCGATAGCATCGGCAGTGGCACGGTTATCGCCGGTGAGCATGGCCACTTCCAGCCCTTGCGCTTTGAGTGCTGCGATAGCGTCGGCAGAGCCCTCCTTGAGGGGATCCGCCACCGCGATGACTGCAGCAAGCTGACCGTCTACCGCGGCATAGAGCGGGCTCTTGGCGTTCTCGGCAAACACCTTGGCGCGTGTTTCTGCCTGGCCGAGCTCGATTTCCAGCCGATGCATGTAACGATCAGCTCCCACATGTACCAAGTGGCCGTCGACCTCGGCTTCAATGCCGTAGCCTGGCTCGGCACTAAAGCGACTGACCGAGGGTAATTCCAGCCCACGGGCCTTGGCGCCCTGTACAATAGCTTCGGCGATGGGGTGCTCGCTTTGAGCTTCCACTGCCGCGACCAGTCGCAGCACGTCGTTTTCATGACCGTTAATTGCTTCGAAGTCGGTCAGTTCGGGGCGCCCCTGGGTCAAAGTGCCGGTCTTGTCCAGCACCACCGTATTCATCTTGGCCAGCGTCTCGAGCGCCGCCCCTTTGCGAAATAGCACTCCCATCTCGGCCCCTTTCCCGGTACTGACCATGATGGCCGTTGGGGTGGCCAGGCCCATCGCACATGGGCAGGCAATTAGCAGCACGCTAACGGTAGTGACAAAGGCAAAGGACAAGGACGGCGCCGGTCCGAAAGCGAACCAGAGTGCAAAGGTAATCGTGGCGATAGCGATGACTACGGGAACAAATACACCAGCAACCTTGTCGGCCAACTGCTGGATGGGGGGCTTCTCCGCCTGGGCCGTTTCCACCATTTTGACGATCTGCGACAGCACGGTGTCGGCACCGACTCGCGTGGCCCGAAAGGTAAGTGCACCGTTCTTGTTGATAGTGCCACCGACGACTTCGGAATCCCTCTGTTTGACGACCGGCACTGGCTCACCGCTGATCATCGACTCATCAACGTAGGAGTGACCCTCCTCAACGATGCCATCTACTGGAACACGCTCCCCTGGGCGAACCAAAATACGATCGCCCGTGACGACGGCGTCGATAGGCAGCTCGACGGTTTCATCCTCACGGATGACGCGGGCAGTTTTCGCCTGTAATTGCAGAAGCTTCTTGATAGCTTCGGAGGTGCGGCCCTTGGCAATGTGTTCAAAATAGCGACCGAGCAGAATTAACGTCACGATCACCGCCGCCGCTTCGAAATAGCTCACGGCGGTTCCGACGGGAAAGAGTCCGGGCACCAGCAGGGCGGCGACCGAATAGAAATAGGCAGCGCTCGATCCGATCATAACGAGGCTGTTCATGCCCGGATTAAAATGCCGGAGTTCGGCGAAGCCGACGCGATAGAAGCGTGCACCAGCATAGAACTGCACCGGTGTGGCCAATAACCACTCGACGCCCATCCAGCCGCGATGCGGCATTAGACTCGTCAAAAGCGTGTCAAGGGCGGGAATCATTTTCCCCATGGCGATGATAACCACCGGAATCGTAAATATTGCCGCGAGCACGACTCGGCGGCGAAGCTCGGCTCTCTCCCGGTCCTCGCTGTCCGTTGGTGGCGGCGTATCGGTATCCTGCGGTTCATAGCCTGCTTCGCGGATGGCATGCTGAATACGCGGTAACGAAACGGCTCCCGGCAGGAAACGAACGAAGGCTTTTTGGGTGGCGAGGTTAACACTTACTTCCACCATGCCGGGCAGCTTCGTTAGCGTTCGCTCTATCCGAGAGACACACGATCCGCAACTCATGCCGGTGATGGGAATGTCGAGACTTTCCACCACCGGCTGATAGCCCGCCGTTTCAATGGCGTCGAGTAGGCTAGTGGTCGCGGTACCTGCTTCGACCTGGATAGCCGCCTTCTGTGCGGCGAGGTTCACTTGAGCGTTGATCACGCCTGGCTGCTGGCTGAGTGCGCGCTCCACACGCCCAACACAGGAAGCACAGGACATACCACGAATCTCGATATCGACGTATTGCGCCATAATGACGATCTCCCTGTTAATTTATCGACGACCCGGTAGGCAAACTTGATTCCCATGTTCGCTATCGAGAAAATGCCCGATCATTCAGTCTGCTCAGCGATAGCTTCAACAATCGGGCAGCCTTCCTGCATAGGCCCTTCGCCTGCACACTCACTCAATGTTTTCGATAATACGGCTTCAATCCGCGTGAGGTGTTTGATCTGCTCTCGCACCTTGTGCAGCTTCTCGCTGGCGATGCGTTTAGCTTGCGCCCGGTCGCCATTAGCATCCTGAAGCATTAACAGCTCCCGAATCTCTTGTAGCGTGAAGCCCCACTGCTTGGCATGGACGATAAACTGCAACCGATCCACAGCTTCCAGTGGGTAACGCCGATAGTTGGCATCGGTCCTCCTCGGAGGAGGCATAAGTTTCTCTTTTTCGTAGAATCGAATCGCCTGGCTAGCGACCCCGCTTCGTTCGGCAAGCTCGCCGATACTTAGTGTTTGCATAGCGTTACCTCACGACATTATTAATCCAAGCTTCTGGCAGCCTGACTCAACGAATCTACCGGTCGGGGCTCCTATTGCTCCGGTTGGCGCACGACCCTAAGGTAGGGCGTCTTGGTGTTCCAGCCTTCGGGAAAGTGTTGCCTAGCGTCATCATTCGATAGCGATGGCGAGATGATGACATCGTCACCATTTTGCCAGTCAACGGGGGTGGCCACTTTGTGCTTGTCAGTTAGCTGAAGCGAATCGAGAACCCGCAGTATCTCGTCGACATTACGTCCTGTGCTGGGTGGATACGTCAAAGTGAGACGAATTTTCTTGTCAGAATCGATGATGAAGACCGTACGCACCGTCAGTTTGGGGTCGGCTTTGGGATGGATCATTCCATAAAGCTTCGCTACCACCTGATCTTCGTCAGCCAGCAAGGGGTAGTTCAGGGCCGTGCCCTGAGTCTGTTCAATATCCCCCGCCCAGTCGTGGTGAGAGCTGAGGGGATCCACCGAAACCCCAACCAGTTTGGCACCCCGCTGGGTGAATTCGTTCTTTCGCTTGGCAAACGCGCCCAGTTCTGTGGTGCATACTGGCGTAAAATCAGCGGGGTGCGAGAACAGCACCGCCCAGCTGTCGTCAAGCCATTGGTGAAAGTTGACCGTGCCTTGCGTGGATTCGATCGTGAAGTTTGGTGCTGTCTCGCCCAGTTGTAGCGCCATGGAAATGTCCTCATGTCATTCATTGAGTAGCCACCATAACTTTGAAGTCAACTTTAAGGTCAAGCTTGATGTGTAATATTTGCAATTCGATAGGAGACAAATAATTTGTCAATAAAGGTTGACCTTAAAGCAGCTGTAAGCCTTAAAATTCTTACGGCGTTAAAATGGATATGATAGGAGGTAGCACCATGGGATTGGTATCAATACCCTTGTTGGCCGTCTCCATAACTTAAGTTGCGATAACACATTGGAATCTCTCTCTTCCATCGGCTTGGTCGGCGCCTTTATCGGCGGATTGGTCTCCTTCTTCTCGCCCTGCACGCTGCCCCTGTTACCGGCCTACCTGTCGGTGGTCACAGGCGGTAGTGCCGGTAAAGCCGACAGGCGGTTAGAGGCATTGACCCTCAGTGCCTTCTTCGTCTTCGGCTTCAGCATCGTGTTCATCCTACTCGGGCTCGGCGCCAGTAGTATCGGACAACTGATGCGAGGGTATCGCCAAGAATTCAACTGGGTTGCCGGCTCGGCGGTGATCGTGCTGGGCCTCTTCATGACCGGCGTGTTCCGATTGCCGCTTTTCCAGCGTACCTTTCAGTTCACCCCCAATGTCCAGGGTGGCTCTCCGCTTTCGGCTACTGTGTTCGGGGTATCTTTTGCCATCGGCTGGACGCCCTGTATCGGCCCCATCCTGGGCGCCATCTTGATGGCCACGTCCAATGCTGCTAGTGCCCAGGCTGGAATGATATATCTCAGTGCCTACTCGGCAGGACTGGCGCTACCTTTTCTTGCCAGCACTTTACTGATTAACCGATTCGCTCTGCATCGGCAAAGCCTAGGAAGGTGGAGCGCCTATGCTCGCCCCGTGGCGGGCACGGTTGTGATCCTGATGGGCATCGCCATCGTCTCGGGTACCATGACGCGGCTTTCCAGTATCATGGTCGACCTTTTTCCCTCCCTGGCGACCCTGGGGTAGCCAGGCCGTCAGAGAAGTAGAGATTAATTTTCATACTGACTCCTTAGGAAGCTTATTAGGCTGAGCTAGTCTCCTAAAAGGAGATTATTTTTATAAAGCTTAGAACTTGATTCCTCTCATTATTAATTTAGTTTTCTCACCTACTTACTTTAATTAGGGGCTTCGTGGCGAGCTAACTTCCAGGCGCAGCGAATGTTGCAGTATTTTTTGAAAAAAACATTTATTATAGTAGGCCTTCCTGAATCCTAGCTGAATAATAAAAATCATGGCAAGTAACGCACAGCTACCTGGTTTATCTTTATATTTCGTGAGTAGTTACCTGATTACCTTTCCTTGATTTTTCTTTTAGGTTGTTCTAGCTTTATTATGCCAAGCAAGAGCTATGGTGAATAAAATCTGATTTAATAAATGGAGAATCGAGATGGATTTTGGAAAATATGAGAATTGCATTGAAGCTTGTCACGTATGTGCAGCGTATTGTGACAAGTGTGCAACTGAGTGCCTAAAAGAAGACGACGTAAAAATGATGGCGGAATGTATTCGCCTTAAAATGCAATGTGCTCAAATTTGCCGGTTAGCCGCTTCATTCATGGCACAAGAAAGCGAGTTTGCGCACGAGATCTGCCGTCTATGTGCCGACATTTGTAAAAAGTGTGGTGATGAGTGTGCAAAACATGATGCAACCCATTGTCAAGAGTGTGCTCAAGCTTGTCATCGCTGCGCTGAAGAATGTGCCGCAATGGCCAGCTAAGCTTCAAACCAGCCGGGGCAAGCGCTCCGGCTCGACGTGAACTTCTATGGAGAAATTCATTTGCTTTAACTCAGGCTTTCAAATTATTGAGGTAATTATTTTGAAATAAACTCTAGTAGAAGCAAGCCTACTGCGAGCCTCTTTTAAGGAAACACTGCATAAATACGACCGTTGCTGCCTAAGTGCCACCGGCAGGGCAAAATACAGTTTTCCACTACCCGCCAGAGTTCTCGATGAAACAGATCTCGTTTGCTCAGGCTGAGCACCAGAACAATAAGAAGGTCACCCGCCGGGAAGTGTTCCCGACGCGACTGATCTTTCTTATTCAGTTTAGTGACAGTGGTATTGTGGGTCGCCTGTTCGATCAGGCCCCACATGAAGTGACGAGGAACCATAAAAAAGCTTGGGCATACGCCCAAGCAATCGATCAAAACAGCTTCTCTGCTATGCTACTAACTCACCCTAGAAACTATACTGGGCAGCCACCATCACACGGCTCGCATCTTCTTCACGGCCATCGGCCAACTCCGTTTCGAAATAGCCGTACTCAATTCCGTACATCAAGCGTTCGTTGGGAGTCCACATCAGATTAAGAAATGTATTCTTGTTCTTTCTACCTGCATTCCCACCTACGGTAGGGTCGCTCAATTCGACATCGGTATAGCCATGGGACGCGTTCAGTGAATACTGTGGTGATATTTGATAAGAAAGACCAAGGGCTCCGCCATCGCCAGATAGCGTTTGCAGCTTACCGTTGGTATCGACGTAGGCATCGGCACCGTTGAAGTAATCGCCAGACAGATAGAGGTAACTGTTCGCCCCCTCGCTGGCGTTCACGATCGCTCTCAAGGTCACCGGTCCGGCATGGTAGGCACCTGCGGCGAAGGCCCCATAGCCCATTTCCGTATCCTTTTCGCTTCCGGTATCGTACTTCAGCTGCCGGGCGATGCCGGCGATTGAGTAGGAAAAGTCACCCATACTATCTTCATAGCGCAGGCTCAACGCGGGCATCGATGATACGGCATCGTCATTATCTGGCAAGGAGGCGTCTTCAGGTAAGGAACCATCGATGTTCTCCGCCAGCTGTGCTTTTGGATCTTCCGCAGCTATCGAGAATCCTCCAATGGTGTAGCGCAACTGGGCAAGGCGCGTACCATAGCCACCATAGCTTCCCGCCGTGCTAAAGAAATCCAGTGTGGGCGTGGCGGCGACGAAGGTGTTGTAATTCGACCAGGTCTGCCCGGCAAGGATGCCATTCCAGGACCCATAGGCATGCCGTAGTCTGAAGCGCGTATTATCATCGTTGTAGGACCAGAAGTCCCCTTCGATAACGGTGTCTAGCGTGCTCCCCTCGACAGGCGTACTGGTCCGAAAGCCAATGCGGCTCTGGGTGGCGGATATCTGAAACTGATCCCCAACATCCCCCTCATCTTCCGATCCAGCGACTTCAGCAAAATAACCTTCGTTAGCCGATCCGGCATCCCGATCGAAGTTATAAGCCATGTTCAGCCTGGCGTAGCCATAAAGCCCCACGGTGGTCTCTCCCACTTGGGTTTCCAGGGCCGAAACATACGTCGAGCCGATTGCCAAGGCCATAACCGTCATGCTGACCAAGGGAATCTTCTTGTTATTCCACATGATGACACCTCTTTATGAATTGTCTTGTTATTACGCCGATTGCGGCACTATAAAGTTAGCGAAGAGTTATTGTCAAATCTGGTGTATGACCATCAGGCGGCGTCTCTGCCAGTTTGATCATCCACCTGCTCTCCATCCCGAAACTGGACGTTGTCCACGACCAGCTTCAGTTGGTCGAACCCCTTGATCCGCTTCCAGCGTTTTTGGGCGGATTGGAGTAATTTGAACACCATCGATAAGGTGGTGTCGCGAGAGCCGCAGGATCGGCTCTGCTTGGTTCTTAACCGCACGGTGGCGAAGGTGGATTCAATCGGATTGGTGGTCCGCAAGTGAATCCAGTGAATGGCCGGGAAATCGTAGAAGGCCAACAGCTCGTCCCGGTCCTTCTCAAGGTTTTCCATGGCCTTCGGGTACTTGTCCTGAAACCGCTTCAACGTGCTGTCAAAGGCCTTGTGTGCGCTGTCACGGGTCTCCGCCAGATAGATCTCGTGCAAGGCTGACTTCACTTTCGGTTGTACTGACTTGGGCAGCTTGTCCAGTACGTTAGCGGTCTTGTGCACCCAGCACCGCTGGTGCCGGGTTTCCGGAAACACCTTGCTCAGCGCTTTCCAGAAGCCCAGAGCCCCGTCGCCTACGGCCAGCTTGGGCGCATGATCCAGGCCACGTTCCCGCAAGCCAGTGAGCAGCTCACGCCAGCTGGCTTCAGACTCCCGGTGGCCATCTTCAACAGCCACCAGCTCCTTGTGGCCGTGCTCAGTGACCCCAATGATCACCAGCAGGCAGAGCCGGTCATCCAGGCGGACATTGCTGTAGACACCGTCCGCCCACCAGTAAACGTAGCGCTTCTGGCCCAGGTCACGGTGACACCACTCCTCGTGCTCCTTCAGTCACTGGGCCTTGAGCCGGGTCACCGTATTGGCGGACAACCCCTTGGCCTGCTCACCGACCAAGGCGTTCAGAGCCTCCTGAAAGTCGCCAGAGGAGACCCCTCGCAGGTAGAGCCAAGGGATGAGCTCATCCAGACTCCGAGCCCGCTTCAAGTACGGCGGCAGGAGCTGGCTGTTAAAGCGAATGCCGGAGCCGCTGCGGTCTCTGACCTTGGGCACCTGAACGTCAACATCCCCAACGCCTGTCTGGATTGTGCGCTTGGGTAGGTGTCCGTTGCGCACCACAGCTTGGCGCCCATCAGGTGTTGAAACATCGGCATACTGGTTCAGCAAGCCCTGAAGCTCCGACTCGACCGCCTTGGCAATCAGGTCACGGGCACCCTGACGGATCAGCTCGTGCAATGGGTCGGTGGTGGCCACCTCTGGTTGTGAAAGAGCGTGCAGGTTAGACTTGGACATGGCGTATCATTCCTCTGTTGGTTGTGATCTTGGCGGTGATCAACCAACAGGATACGCCACCCCTTCAGCCTGCTTCCATACACCAGAAATCACCATAGCTCGTTAGCGAAAATTCCTGAATTAAAGCTGAATTTGTTTGCCGAGATACTAGTTTTTCATAAAAAAGGTCAGCTCATGGCTGACCTTCTTAATTCATGTCAAGACTAAAGGATATCAATAGGCGACATGTAGTTCATAATAACGGTTATCATCACTGCCTCCACTTGATCTTCCTGTTACCTCAAGCTGATAATTACCCGGTTGCAGCTGACGAACAAGTTCGAAGTGCCCCCGTGGGCTGGAAGCTTCTGCTACCTTCTGTCCCGCCTCATTATAAAGAACAGCTGAAATGCGGTTGCCAGTGCTGGTAAATCCTGGAAAGTGCTCACTCACTACTTTCAGTGTAGTCGCTTGTTCAATGTTAATATTGAAACGCTTAGGATGCCCCTGGGCAAGCATCTGTGTAGAAGATACGCCTCTTTCTAGTAAGGGAAGATTCTGTGTTGTATTGCCTAAGCTCGCTAATACAGGTGTAGAGAGGATACTTGCTACTACTGCACTAAAAACAATTGCTTTAATTTTCATGGTGGTTTACTCCGCTGGTTATTTACAATTTAACAATAACCTTAGAGTATGAATTGAAGCTGAATTTAGTGGTTTATTAGCAAAAAAAAACGCCACCTTTCGGTGGCGCAAGTTATAGAGTGCTTAACGATTTAAAATATTAACCTGACGCCTGCCACCACGCCGGTATCTTCGGTATTATTCCCGCCAGCACGAGAAAGGTCAGCGGTATCGCCATACTCTTTTTCCCAGTAAGCGCCCACGTAAGGCGCAAAGCGTCTGGTCACTTCGTAGCCCAGGCGCATGCCGACACGCACTGAGTTAAGGCCCTTACCCACACCAAACTCCTTAACTTCGCTGGCAGCTACGGCAATTTCGGTACGCGGCTGTAGGTAGAGCCGCTGCGTCAGGCGCAGATCGTACTCGCTTTCCAGGCTGGCGGAGATATCGCCTTCATCGCTTATCATCAAGTCGAGATCGGTCTCGAAGCGATAGGGGGCGAGCCCCAATAGGCTGATGACGCCGAAATAGCGTTCGGGATAGTCATTCGTAGCGATACCGCCCTGATAACCGATGCCGCCCTGAAGTTCCCAGAAGTCGGCAATCAAACGACTATAAAGCAGGTTGAGGGACTCGAATTCTGCATCTTCGCCATCGCCCTGGACGTTTTGGCCTTCGCCTTCCACGTATAGGCGATTGAAATCACCGCCATACCAGGCCTGGAAATCCCAGACCAAGGCATCCCCCCCCTTGTCGGGCGAAGCATATTCCAAGCGATCGACCCGTACCGTGGTCATCGGGTGCTCCACGACCGGTGACGGCCAGCCGGCCGGGGCGTCATAGCCGTCTTCGGCTTGAGCAGTCGTGGCGGCGGCCATGCCGAGGGCGGCGCTGGCGAGGGTTAAGTAGTGCTTGGTTTTCATACTGCCTCCTTAAGAAACCTGAACAACGCGGAACATGCCGGCATCCATGTGATAGAGAAGGTGGCAGTGGAACGCCCAACTGCCCTCTGCATCTGCGGTGATCAACGCAGATACGCGCTCACCGGGCTTCACATTTAGGGTGTGTTTGCGTGGTATCAATTCCCCTTGGCCGTTTTCCAGCTCCATCCACATGCCGTGGAGGTGGATAGGATGCTCCATCATGGTGTCGTTAATCAGAATTAGGCGCAGCCGCTCGTCTTTCACAAAATGAATAGGGCCCGTCACTTCGCTAAACTTCTTACCGTCGAACGACCATATATAACGCTCCATATTGCCGGTCAGGTGCAGCTCAAGCTCACGGCCTGGCTCACGGCGATCAGGCCATGGTGTGATCGCTTTGAGATCCCGGTAGACTAATATGCGTCGTTCGTCGGGGTCGATGCCGATGCCCGCCTGGTCGTAGCGAGAGCCGGGCTGGGCTTCACCAGCGAGAAGCAAACCGTTTGCGCCTATTTTGGCCTGCTCGGCTGCCATGCCTCCCATAGTAGAGTGATCCATGCCTTGCATGTTGGACATACCGGAGTGATCCATCCCAGCCATGCTGGAATGATCCATCCCCGACATGTTGGACATGCCAGAGTGATCCATCCCCGACATGTTGGACATGCCAGAGTGATCCATCCCCGACATGTTGGACATGCCAGAGTGATCCATCCCCGACATGTTGGACATGCCAGAGTGATCCATCCCCGCCATGTTAGAGTGATCCATACCGCCCATACCGTGGGCACCCATGGCTTCCATGCCGCGGTCGGCAATTTGGCGGCGCTTGGGAATCTCCGCCTGCATGCCTTCACGCGGGGCTAGCGTGGCGCGAGCGTAGCCACTCCGATCCATGGCTTCGGCGAAGATGGTATAGGCTCGATCATCTTCTGGTGAAACAAGCACATCGTACGTTTCCGCCACGCCAATACGGAACTCATCAACAGGCACGGGTTGCACTGGCTGGCCATCGGCAGCAACGACGGTCATCTTCAAACCAGGTATACGTACATCAAAGTATGACATCGCCGACCCGTTAATCACGCGTAGCCGCACCCGCTCACCAGCCTTGAACAGCGCATTCCAGTTTTCTTGGGGGGAGTGACCGTTAAGCAGGTAGGTATAAGTACTGCCGGTCACATCGGCAATATCCCGAGAACTCATGCGCATTTTGGCCCACATACCGCGCATCTCGGCAGTTTGTGAGAAACCCTTTTCGCGAACATCGGCGAAAAAATCAGCAATCGTGCGCTCTTGGAAGTTGTAATAGCCTTCCATGGTTTTCAGATTACGAAATACCGACATGGGGTCTTCAAAGGTCCAGTCGGTGAGCAGTAGCACATGCTCACGGTCATAGCGGATGGGTTCGCGCTCGGCGGCGTCAATTATCAACGGCCCGGCGTGGCCGAGCTGTTCCTGCAAGCCGGAGTGGCTGTGGTACCAGTAGGTACCGTTCTGACGGACGGGAAAACGGTAGGTAAAGGTTTCACCAGGGGC
Source organism: Halomonas sp. Ps84H-12 (assembly GCF_024124725.1). Classification (NCBI taxonomy): domain Bacteria; kingdom Pseudomonadati; phylum Pseudomonadota; class Gammaproteobacteria; order Oceanospirillales; family Halomonadaceae; genus Halomonas; species Halomonas sp. Ps84H-12. The sequence goes on from NZ_JAMXSJ010000036.1 coordinate 20,372, forward strand.
GATACCTGCAAAGCTAACGCCAGGCACACCATCCATTTCCGGCGGTAGAATGAGACCATGCCAGTGGATGGAGGTGGGCTCGTCCAGCAGGTTGGTGACACGCAGTACTGCGTCTTGACCTTCTTTCAAACGAATCAGCGGGGCAGGACTGGTACCGTTAATGGTAATTGGTTGGGCTTCTTGTCCGTCAATAGGCAACGATTCACGGCGGATCGTCAGCGATACCTCGGGCCCTTCTTCAACGCCCTGAGCATAGACGTTGGTACGGCCCCAGGGGTTTGCCCAGGCGGGAGTTAACCCCATTGCCGCAGCAGAACCTAAGCCTAAGGCAGCGCCTCCTTTTAACACTTGCCGACGAGAAAGAGGGTGAGAAATGATACTTGAGCGTGCCATGTGTAACTCCCATCAATGATGAATGGCACCATCTTGATGGAAGAAGCTGAATCAAAGCTGAATAGTGATTAATTAATCACTTCAACTGCAAGAGGCAACGTAACCGTAACGCGCAGTCCACCCAGTGGACTACGCTCAAAGCGCGAGTGCCCTGAGTAGCGGGCAATTAACTGCGCAAGAATCGACAGGCCTAAGCCGTAGCCGGGACGGCGTTCATCCAATCGTGTGCCACGCTCTCCCAAGCGCGAAAGATCTTCTTCTGCAACGCCGAAACCGTCATCATCAGTGGTGAGCGTGAGTGTGGTAGTGGAGACGGCAATATCGCAATTAATGCACCTATTCGACCATTTGCCAGCGTTATCGAGCACGATGCCTAATATTTCAGAAAAGTCGTGAGCCTCAATAGGCACTTGGTCTTTCTCGTGTGCCGAGTGGGTAAGGTTGAAAATGCGCTCAGGGTAAAGACTACGGAACATCTCGATGAGCCGTGAACTATCTCGCGTGACGTTCGCCATTCGACCCGCGTTAGGCCCTGCAATACGCGAACGACGCAGCTCTGCAGCTAACTGAGCGTTAATATCTTCAATACGACTGAGCAGTTTATGCCGTCGGTTTTCATCAATGGGCCGATTGCCGCGCAGTACTTGGGTAATTGCTGCCAGCGGGGTTTTTAATGCGTGTGATAGGTTGGCGACCGATTCTCGCGAGCGCTTCAGACGAAGATCAATGTCGTCCATGAACCAGTTCAACTGGTCGACTAATTCATCTAGCTCCGAAGGGGCTACTAATGACAAGCGATCACGTTTGCCTGATCGCAATGCTTCAAGTTGTTGGCGCAGTTGCCAGAGTGGTATGAGTCCACGGTTAACCGCTAGCATGTTGAGCATGATGAGCATCCCTAAAAGCACGGCGGCGATCCCACCAACCCACCAGTGCAAAGTTGCAAGCCCTGCTTCTACTTGGGAAAAATCCTCGCCCACCAATAGCACACCCTGCGTGCCCTGCCACTCAAAATGGCGGCGATAGACGAGCATGTGCTGTGTTCCGCGATTCACATCTATTAGGGCATCGCCGCTCTCATCTAGCAACGGAGCCAGCTGTTGCTGCCATTGCGGGTCAGAAGCGCTGACTAAGCCATTGAAACGGAGTACGTAGAGATGATGAAAGACTTGATAGCCTTGGCTAACCGAGTCGAGCGCAGTCGGTACAGCCGTTTGGTCTTGCTCTAGCTCTAGCTGCGCGACCGCGTGGTTTGCTTCACGTTGTAAGCGTTCACCTAAAAAATCCCTTGCCAGGCTCTGTAAAAAGATCCCGTGCAATAGCCACGTGGTGACCACCACCAGTAGCGCGACGCCGCCTAACCATGCGAGTAGCCGAATGCGTAAACTGCGTCTATCAATGTGAAGCAAAGAAATACCCCTGACCACGTCGCGTTTGAATGACTGATTTACCGAGATAACGGCGCAGACGAGCGATGTAGACTTCCACCAAGTTAGGCGCGGCGGCATCCTGATCCAATGCATAGAGCTGCTCTAGTAGCTGCTCTTTCGAGTGAATGCGATCAGGATGCAGCATTAAGTAGCGCAGTAACCGAAACTCGGTCGCTGTGAGCGAACGCCACGTTTCACCTTCTAAGCACACTCGTTGACCCGCTTCATCCAACGAAATGCCGTTAAGCGTGATCACTTGAGATAACTGACCAGACTGCCTGCGTAGCAAGGCCTTCAGGCGAGCCATAAGTTCGGCTTCGTGGAAAGGCTTGGTGAGATAGTCATCGGCTCCGGTTTCAAGTCCGATAACTTTATCTTCCCAGGTATCGCGGGCCGTCAGGATCAAAATAGGCGTGTCGCGTTTTTGCCTGCGCCACTGGGCGAGCAGATCCAGCCCTGAGCCGTCGGGCAAACCGACATCTAAGATCGCCAGTTCATAATGCTCGGTTGCCATCAGCGACTTGGCCGCTTTCAAGGAAGCGGCCAAATCAACCAGGTAACCGTTGTCTTTGAGACTCTCTGCCAAGCTTTCCGCTAGCAAGTCATCATCTTCAAGTAGCAACAGTTTCATGGATATACGTCAGATTAGAGAGAAAAATTGCCGTACATGCCGGATTCATAATGACCAGGAATGTTACAGGCATACTCTAGCTCGTTAACATTGTCAGGGACACTCCATAATAAAGTCCCGGTTTCACCAGGCGCAATGGTGACACCTGCCATGTCCATGCTGGCCATATCGTGACCATCGCCGTTTGACATATTGGACATATCGTGGCCTTCACCGTGTGCCATATTTGACATGTCATGGCCTCCGCCATTGGCCATGTTTAGCATCATCTGGCGATGTTCTTCTTGGGCTTCTTTGCTACCAATCACAAATTCATGCTCTAAATTGCCGGTGTTGGTGATTTCAAATTTAACCACCTCCCCAGCCGCCAGTTCTAGCTCTTCAGGGTCGAACCACATATCGCCAGCCTCAAGGCTGATCGTGCGGTCAACGTCAGCCTCGGTTAGGCCATTGTCACCACTGCCTTGGCCGGGCGAAGCCCATGCCGCACTTGTTACTAGGCTTAGTGAAAGAGCAAGCAAAGGAGTTGTTAAAATGGTGTTGCGCATGGTCATTTACCTCAAAAGGGTTGTTGTCACTGCTTATTTATACGGTGTTAGCCTGAAACGAGTCTGAACCTAACGTAAAAATATGGCCTGCTACCCAAAAGCATTTCTAACATGATGATGGATCCTGCCCCCCTGATTAGAGTCAACGCTGCAGCAATGACTTTTCGTCTTGTTGGTGCAATTGCCTATGGCAGCCTCCGCCTAAACCTCCGCCTAAACCTCCGCCTAAACCTCCGCCTAAACCTCAGCGTAAGGCCCATAAGAAGGAGACCGTTAATTTCGAGCTCTGGAACGGCTCAACAAGGTGGTTGACCTGTTAGTCACCCATTCGGTGATGTCACCCTTGTCAGCACCGCCGTGATCAGCAGGATAACCACGACCAGCACCATCTCCAGTGCAATACTTCTCTGTAACCGTCCTGGGGCTGTTGCGTCGCCGCTCTCAAAGGCCGGCACAAGCCGCCACTTGTTCGCGGCAGCAAATAACAGTAGCGCCGCCACAATCAATACCTTGCCGATCAAGAACTGTCCATATGCCGTGGTGAGCAGTGGCGTGAGACCGCCCGTTAGTAGCGTGGCCAACGTGACGCCCGCGAGTACCAACAAGCCGACTCCGCCCATGGCGATTTTCCCGAAACGGGTCAGAATGTGGGCGGTATTGTCCTGGTTGTGACCCCGTCCTACTAAATGGAACAGCGGCCAAAGCGAGGCCACCCAAAATGCTGCCGCCATCAGGTGAACGATCAGCAAGCCAGCCAGAACGAGGCGTGGGGTGTTTACTGTATGCCCCACCTGCACGAATGCCAGCATCACCAATAAAACGCCTACTAGGCTCACGCTGTTGGCTGTTTTCGAGAGCGCTAAGTTATTAAGCTGAATCGCCTGAACCAGCAGCAAGCCAGCTACCGCCAGCATTAGCCGGCCCCCGGACGCACCCTCAAACACGATTCCGAGCAGCATTGGGTTGGTTGCAGCAGCGATATTGCCGCCCCCAAGGTAACCAGCTTCTAAAGGCCACTGGAACAGAATCAGAATGACCCCCGCCCAGGCAGCAAAGACGCCCATGCGGGCGACGCGCCTCCGGTCGTGATCAGGGAGTCGGGGAAACGCTAGACGAAACAACACGGCCCCCGTCGCGACTAGGGCACTAAGGTAAACCCCAGCCGCCACGAGAATCATCGCGACGGTCCAGACGTCGAGGCTATTTACGGAGAACCACCAGGCCACGGGTCAGGGCTCGACCGAGAAGTTAAAACCGTCGGACATCATGTGCCCGTCATCCGATAGGCCACGCCAGCGCACCTGGTAATCCCCAGCCGAAAGAGTGTCACTGGGCTTTACGAAGTAGCGATCGACCTGTTCACTGCCTGGCTGACCATCAAGAGGAACGGGGCCGTTTGGGCCTGTCACTTCAAACTGGGTGATGCGCATCATGCCACCAAACTCGATGCCAATCTCTGCTGGGGAATCCTGAATGGTGACGCCATCCTTAGGCGAAGTGCTTGCGGCCCCTTCATGGGCCAACACTGGGCTTGCGAGCGACAGCAACAGCGTTGCTAAGGTAGCGTGAATAATAGGGAGCGAACTCTTCTTCTTTTGCATACCGTATCCTTATGTTTTTCAGGGTTGAATGGATATTGTTACTTCATCGCGGAGGCGCTAAAACTGATTCGGTTGAGCCTTGGTTAGGTTATTGTCACCACCGCCGTGGCCGGGCGCAGCCCATGCGGCGCTGGTTACCAGACTTACTGAAAGGGCAAACAAAGACGTTGTTAAAGTGGTTTTGCGCATGGTTATTTCCCTCAGGGGTGATTGTCACCCGTTTTTTATACGGTGTTAACCTGAAACGAGCCTGAACCCAGCGGGCAAAATATGATCTGTAGCAACCTTTCGTTGTCCGCAAGGTTGCAAGGCTTGACCTTAGGGTAACCCCAAGGTTGTATGCTTACAGCGTTATTACTTACTGACTTGTTAGGAGACTAACCATGATGAACGCAGATTGTTTTGCTTTTATGAGCTCCATGAGTTGGTTTGGTTGGTTAATGCCGCTCACTTTTTTACTGTTGATAGGGCTGGGTATCGCCTCGTTAGTCAAGTACTTGTTTAGCCACGCACCTCAAGGAGACCGCTCATGAAGCGATTTACCGCTACGGTTTTATCTAGTGTTTTGGCCCTAGGAGCCGCCTCGGCTCAGGCCGCATTGCCGGATGAAGCCACGCTTTACCAAAACCCCCAGTGCGGCTGCTGTGACGCTTATGCACGCCATCTTGAAGAGCTCGGCGTAGAAGTGACGATTATTGACGATGTAGAGCTGGGTGATATTAAGCAGCAGGCAGGCGTGCCCTATGGCCTGGGTTCATGCCATACCATTGAGATGGGCGAGTATTGGATCGAAGGCCACGTTCCAATGGAAGCCGTGCAGGCGCTGTTTGAGGAACAACCCGATATTGACGGTATCGGTTTGGCGGGTATGCCCATTGGCACACCGGGTATGCCGGGGCCACAAGAAAGCCCTTACAATGTGTACACGTTTACAGGCCAGGAAGATGAGCCATTTATGACCCTTTAGTAGGGTGATAAAAGCTCGCCTGCTGTCTGCACGCCGTTCTAACGGACTCTTGTAGTACAGCAGGCGCATTCAAGTCATACATTACTAAAACGAAAGCGCTGTATTAAACTTAGGATTTACTTTGCTAGTGCGTTACGGGTCGATTCGTTACGGTAAGCTAAAAATAAGATTGCGTCGTTTTCTTTACACCTACACATTGCCACACTAGCAAGCCTGTTAAAGCTTACTTTGCGCAAAAACCTCCTATTAATATTACGCCTTAATAAAAGGTGAGCATGTTGTATACCCGCGTTAGTAAGATTGGCAGTTCGCATCCCACGTTTATTTCCCAAGCCCGCGTCCTTACTCGTTTTACGATGGCCAATGGGAATGGTGGTCATCGATAACAAAGACGTGCCCATGTGAGCCTGGGGAATGATGGTGGGAATGGCGATGAGGTTCCGGCCCCTCCCATCCCTCATGTTCGTGCTGATGATGTTCATCGTGGTAGTGCAGGTGGGTGTGACTTTGGGCAGCGTGCTCGTGCTCAAGAGCCATCGGGTCATGTGCGTGCCAGATAAGGGCCGCGAGCCCCGTTGCCGCCAGGGCCACCGTTCCCAGCAAAGCGAACGTACCCGTCAGTCCCAGGTTCACTCCCAGCCAGCCTGCCAACGGATAGGTGACTAGCCAACAGCTGTGTGACAACGAGAACTGGGCAGCAAACAGCGCTGGACGCTCCTCCGGCTGGCATGAACGTTTGAGCAGGCGCCCGGTGGGGGTCATGACCAACGAGGCCCCAGCGCCCAGCAGTAACCATAGCCCGACAAGCCCCGCAAACGATGGGCCCAGCCAGCCCAGGTAGAGGCTGAGTGCCATCATAACGCCACCCAGCAGCATGACTGGCCGCTCGGACACCCGTTCCAGCACCTTGGGCAGCAGTAAGGCTATTAGCATGGAGCCCCCGCCTGCGGCGGCAAAGGCCAGTGCGACTTCTTTCTCGCCCAAATTCAACACCGAGCGTACGAGTACCACCGTGTTGACGATCTGCATGGCCCCGGCGGCTGAAACAGCCAGGTTCAACGCCAGTAGCCCGCGCAACCGGGGCGTCTTCAGGTAAATCCGCATACCATGAGTAACGCGACGCCAGACGCCGGGGGCTTCCTCTAGGGGGGGAGACGCAGGCAGGATCACCGATATAACCAGGGCAGCAGAGATAGCGAACGCCAGAGCGTTGAGTACAAACAGAACATCAAAACCCATCACTATTAGCAGTGCCGCCGCCACTATCGGGCTAAGAAGGTTCTCTAAATCATAGGCGAGACGTGACAGGGATAATGCACGTGTGTACTTCTCCTCGTCTTCGAGAATGTCAGGTATCGTCGCCTGGAAAACGGGCGTAAAGCCAGCTGAACAAGCATTGAGTAGAAAGATCAGCACATAGATCTGCCACACTTCGGTAACAAAAGGCAGTGCACAAACCACGGCTGCACGCATCAAGTCCAGACTAACCAGCAAGGTGCGCCGAGGCAGGCGTGATGCATAAGCGCCGACCAGAGGGGAAATGCCCACGTAAGCGACCATCTTGATCGCCAGCGCCGTGCCTAGCACAACACCTGCCTGACCTTCAGCAAGATCGTGAGCCAGTAACGCCAGCGCAACCGTGGTCAGGCCAGTGCCGATCAGTGCAATGACCTGAGCTAAAAAGAGATGGCGGTAGATGCGGTGGGCGAGTACATCGAGCATAGAACTTCCTCAAATGAGGGGAGCCTAAAAGTACTTACAGGTAGCGTGCAATCGTCTTGAACTCTTCAGCCCGCGCCCGTTGCGTTTGATTCTGAGTACCTAGTGCTTCGTCCATGCAGTGGTCGATGTGATCCAGGACTAAAGTGCGTTTAGCTTGTTGAATGGCTTTTTCTACTGCATGGAGTTGTTGAGCGATGTCCAGGCAGTGGCGTCCATCCTCTACCATCTGGGTTACGCTCGAAAGGTGCCCCCGAGCGCGGTTCAGGCGCTTGATGATATCGGGATGTGACTGGTGAGTATGCATTGTCATTTTCTTTTCCCTTATTATATTCCTATCCCCCCGGAGGGGATGGTAATCTACCGCCGTTATTCTGCCAACGCTATGATTCAAGGCAGACGGTTATCTATTTTTCTGACTTTTACTTTAATCCTGGTTGCTCTACATGCTCAATCGGCTGCGTCACCGCCTTGGCTATCTGACCTTTCTGTTGCTGTTCCTGCCTAGCCTGGTAATCACTAGTGTGGGTGAGGCGCGTGCGCATGGGGCAGCGAGCATGGTTGGCGTTGAGTCGTCTCTCCATGAGAATGTGCAGAAGGGCCATGGGCATACCCATGGCCACGAGCACGAAGACAGTCGCCACCTGCATAATGAGAGTGGCAGTCATTTCCATGAAAAAGCGGATCGGCCTGGGACAGGCATTACCGTCGAGCCGAACTTCCGCGATGCCCTGCGGCTAGGCGAATGCAGCGGTCTTCCGCTGCGTCGCGTCTACCGCTTGGAGCGTCCGCCACGGCCAGTCATCACTGGATGATTGGGGCCGTCCCCCTGACGGCCAACTTTAATGACAGACCCGTGGAGGTTTTATGTTTCCATCCCAACTAGGGGGTGCGTTCGGCTTGTCTGCTATGATCCGACGCCACGCGCTGCCCCTTCTCACACTCCTAGTGATGCTCCTGGGAGCCACTGGTGAAGCCCTTGCCCACGCCGTTGCTGAAGGCGACAAAGGGTATATCCAGGAGATCTATGGCGTTCACCTGATCTCGTTCATCTATCTCGGTGCCAAGCACATGGTGACGGGGTATGACCACATCCTGTTTTTGCTAGGGGTCATCTTCTTCCTCTACCGAATGCAGCATATCGCCATTTACGTCAGCCTCTTTGCCATCGGTCACTCGACGACGATGCTGTTAGGGGTGTACTTCAATATCGGCATCAATAGCTACCTAATTGACGCCATCATCGGACTCTCCGTTGTCTACAAGGCGCTCGATAACATCGGGGCGTATCAGCGCTGGTTCGGCTTTCAGCCCAACACCAAGGTCGCCACACTGGTGTTCGGTCTGTTTCACGGCTTTGGCCTGTCGAGCAAGATCATTGAATACGATATCTCGCCTGATGGTCTCGTCCCTAATCTCCTGGCATTCAACGTAGGCGTCGAGATCGGCCAGCTACTAGCGTTGAGCGCCATTCTCATTGTGATGGGCTTCTGGCGACGCACGACGGGCTTCTTACGCCACGCGTATACCGCCAACGTCGCCATGATGTGTGCTGGTTTTATACTGGTGGGTTATCAACTCACCGGCTATTTCATTGCCTAATTGAGGGAGTCCCTAATGTATAACACTGATCTTCCAACCCGTGCCGAACTACCGTCAACGGGTAAGTTACTTCGCTCTACGCTGATGGCCGCCGTTATTGCTGTCGCTTTGCTGATCACCGTCGTGTTACCTGCCGAGTATGCCATTGACCCCACCGGTGCTGGGCGCTTGTTGGGGCTGACTGAGATGGGCGAAATCAAGACCCAGTTGGCTGAGGAAGCCGAACTCGACCAAGCCAACGATCAAGCCATGGCCCAACAGGCGTCTCAACCCTCGGCATCTCAAGGAATCGTCAGTGATCGCCAGTCTGCGCCGGTAAACGATGCTGATGCTCAGACTGCGACGTCCGAGGCAGAGATAGCTCCCCAAACAGCCAATTCTGCCTCAGCGAGTGATCCCGTAGCACCTTCACTCGAAGATTCTGACAGGGTGATGACCGATGCCAGCATGGCACTGGCGGAGGCATTAGCGACGGAGGAAGCTGCTTCACAGACGGCGCAAGCGGAAGAAGCGTCCCCGTGGAGCGATGAGGTGAGCTTTACCCTGACGCCAGGAGAAGGCACGGAGTACAAACTCACCATGCAAGAAGGGGCGGTTGCTACCTTTGCCTGGGTATCCGAAGGTGGCCCTGTCAACTTTGACACACACGGTGATGGCAATGGGAACTCCATTAGCTACGAAAAAGGCCGTGGCGTGCCCGAAGATGAAGGTGAGCTAGAAGCCGCTTTCACTGGCAACCATGGCTGGTTCTTCCGTAACCGCAATGACAACGATGTGATCATTGTCTTGCGTGTGGGTGGCGAATACGGGGAGTTAGTTAAGGCCCTTTAACAGATTAGCCTCTAGCGCTCTCTTGAGTGCTAGAGGTTTTCTTCGAACCAGTGTCATTAAGTATTTATAGCTGTATTGGTTTATTGATATACCACTTGATATAAAAATCATCTTCAAGCGCATGAGATGATGCAATAGCTCAGTTAGCAAAACCATTTAGCCTGGATTTCTCATAGTACCTCAGCCAGTACCGCACTCAGGCTGTAACACCGCTAAACACCTACTGGCTCGACTTACATCGGCTACTTTTTAACCACTTTCCGGCGTTCAGACACACTTCCCCCTTCCCCCCATTGCGTCGGGCCGGGGGCGCCCGAGCAGTCAGTTAGGAACCAACCGCCTGACGAGATCGGATAGCGCCGTTTTATAGGGGTAGCTGTCACTCATGAGTACTCGGATTCGACGCGTATTGCGGATGATGACCGCGCCTACTTTGATGAGCTTGAGCCTCAGGTTGCTCGGACTCATGCGCGCGAAGGGCGTGTGCTTCAGATAAGTCCGTAACCGCTCGAACAGCGTATAAGCGAAGCCCGACAAGATCAGCCGCCACTGATTGGCCCACCAGTGCGTGCTGGAGGTCCGGTCAGCAAACAGGCTCAGTTGTTGATCCTTGATCCGGTTCTCCATGTCACCCCGGGCACAGTACTGCTCGTAGTAAAGCTTGAAGCCATCATCGTAACGGGAACTGATGATAAACCGGGGATTAGAGCCTAACTCGCCTTCTTCTAGGCGGGCCACCACCCAGCGTGAGTATTTCCAGGAGTGGGCTTGATACTGGAAGCGGAACGTCCCCGCTACTTTCCCTCCCACCTGCCATTGGGTCTTGCGCACCAGCATCATGGGGACGTCCACTTCCTTGAGCAGCCGGCTGTTCTTGGCGATTCCCACGATGTAGTCGACGTGATGCCGATCGCACCAGTTCAGCATCCGGGGACGACAAAAGTGGCTATCACCTCGTAACACGATGCGCGTATCGGGCCAGTATTGACGGATAAAGCGTACCAGTAAGGCGAGGATCGCCCAGCTATGGCGGCTGTCGCTGCGGTCACTGGTGCGCAGATAGCTCACCAGTAAGTGGCGCCCACAGAAGACATACAGTGGGAAGTAGCAGTGGTGATCGTAATAACGGTTAAAGAACTTGCCGGGTTGCTCGCCATGCACGGGGATGTCGGTGCCATCAAAGTCCAGCACGATCTCCTTTGGTGGTTCGTCATGCTGTTCAATGAAGTGATGCCACAGCAACTCATGGGCCTTCACTATTGCTTGCCGATCGGCGTTCTGCTCCACCCGGCACAGCGTTGACTTGCCTGCCAGCGTATCCTCTTCACCGAGCGCTGTCTGGAGGGCCTGATCATAGCGCAGGGCCTCATGGTCGTTGAAATCTTCGTAGCCAGCAGCGACACCGAACACCCGCTGACGAACCAGAGTGTCGAGCTTATGACGAACCTGTTTCGGTGCACGGGGGTCATGAAGCACGGTGGCCAAGCGGCGTGTCAGGCGATGGTGTTTATCGACTTCACGAAGCAGGAGTAATCCGGCGTCCGACGTAATGTGGCCCCCGGAGAAGTCGGCTTCAATTTGGCGGCGTGAGAGTGGCGAGAAGGTCAGCTTTTCAGGTACCATTTTGGAAGCGGCTGTTGGTGCTTGATGGATTGGTTAGGTTCTTGAAATCATAGCACTTTCAGCCGCTTTCTTTTATACCCTGTGAGAAATCCAGGTTAGGCGTATATGCGAAATATCTAAAAGACCGCTTCTGGCCGTTAGCTGTAGGTTTCGGATTTACCCATCACCACACATAAGTAAGTCCGCGCAACATTAATGCCATAATGCGTCATTGCTAGTCTAGAAACGCTTTAGAGCCCAGCTCTAAGCGAAGAGATCTGTCGGTACGTGCGATACACCCTAATCGAATGGTGTTAGAAGCAATGAGAGAATCCCAATGACGTTACCTAATGAGCGGACACGTGCAATTATTCAGACTGAAGCCTTTCTCATTGAACTGAGCAAGGATAAATCCATTTGTGACGAGAAGCGGCAAGAAGCACGACGCTTGCTGCGTCACTATCCAAGTCGTAAAGAAATGCTTTTAGCTGGTCAAGTAGAGGAAAAGCTTACTGCAGGCTCTATATTTACCCCCTTTTTTTTCAAGCAGCATGGAAAGAGAACCCCCGGGTTCTTTTGAACACGGGGCGGGAGATGCACCTGCATAAAGTCTTAGTCTTAGGCGCCAAGGGTGGGAGATGAGCCTGTATAAAGTCTTTTTATGAGGCGTCAAGGGCGGGAGACGAGTCTGCATAAAGCCTTAGTCTTAGGCGCCAAGGGTGGGAGACGAACCTGCATAAAGTCTTTGTATGAGGCGTCGTCAAGGGCGGGAGATGAGCCTGCATAAATAAAGAGCGACGGAGCCGCCATCGCGCAGGCAGCAAGCGTGTGGCTTCCAGCCTGAAAAATCCCTTCTTAGCTGCATGTTGAAGCATGCTTCGCAGTCCATCCATGACCTTCCGGTTATTCACATCTGCTGGGACGAGGTTTCGTTATGAGCGAGACCGTAGTGCAGTGGGGCAGGAAATGGTGCTGGGAAGCGAAGCGTACGTTTGGCACGTACTGGCTAGGAGTGACCTAATTCATGCAAAACGCTGCTACTGAATCAACTCTAATCTCGAAAAGGCTATCGCCCTTGGCTACGTCCGTCTCTATTTGATTTTTGAGGAGCTGGTAAGCTGACGGAAGACATTCTAGGGAGAAGAGTTGTCGGCTCGCAATGCAAGGCCGCAGCGATTCTATACAGTTTCTCAATGGTGATGCCCACTTCTCCACGCTCTATCCTTCCCATATAGCTACGGTCAATGCCTGCTAATAATGCAAAGCGATCCTGAGAGAGGCCATTCGCTCGGCGCTTTTCCCTAATGTTTTGTCCGATAGCGACTGCCAGCTTTTCCATATCTGCCTCATTGGTCATGAGGCAGGACTATCGAGCGTTGCGGCCTATCAAGCCACGGCTTATAATCCGTATTTTTCACTCCTTTGATGCCCATGCCCATGTCCCGTAACCTCCCGAGCATAGATAGGCGAATCATTGAACTCTTGCTTAAGCCAGAAAACTCCACATTCTGTGTTCAAAGTCTTCGGGATCAATATCTGGAGCTATACAGCGTTAATCCTGTACACAAAGCACCACTGCGACGCTTCATTTATGAACGAATCAAAAAGCTGGTTAAGGCTCATTTTGTTGAGAAGGACAGCGAGATACGTAAACGTGGTCAGCTTTACCGTGTAGGGGCTGCGCTGCAGGAAGCTGATCTTGGCAATCCTGAAGATGACTTTGCTGAGTGGCTTCAGCCCGCCTTATTCACGAGGGCGCTGATTGAGCGGTCTGAAGGTACTGGCTGTTGGCATTGCTTATCAGGATTCGCATCTTCAGCGCGAGTGGCTGTTGAGTAATGCCAGAACGCAGCCCTTTTCCTAC
>NZ_JAMXSJ010000037.1:0-32193 GCF_024124725.1 Halomonas sp. Ps84H-12
GAAGGCGGCAGCAGGTAATCGGTCTGGCGATCCACAGGGATGAAGCGGCTCATGGCGATCTTCTCAGCTCGGCGATGACGGTGGTCAGTATCTCACGGTGCAACGGAAAGACCGACAGGCTGCTAGGGTGGCTAAAAAGCCTAACCAACGAGATAAACATGACGAACGTAACTGCGCTGCTGACCCAACTGGTGGCGTTTGATACCACCTCTAGCGAGTCGAACCTGGCGCTGATTGAGTTTGTTGAGCGCTATTTAGCCGATTACGGCGTGACCGCCGAGCGTGTGATGAGCCCCTGCGGTACCAAAGCCAATCTGATTGCCCGCATTGGCCCGAATGCCCCCGGCGGCGTGATGCTGTCTGGCCATACCGATGTGGTGCCCGTGGCTGGCCAGCCCTGGAGCAGTGACCCGTTTACCCTGCGCGATGGCGGTGATGGCCGTTTGTATGGCCGCGGCACTTGCGATATGAAGGGCTTTATTGCCTGCGCGCTCGCCATGGTGCCCACCTGGGCGAAGGCACCGCTGAAGCAGCCGATCTACTTCGGCTTCTCTTATGACGAAGAGATCGGCTGCGTGGGCGCCCCCAGCCTGATTAAGCGCTTTTATGAGCACTACTCCACCACGGCCCACGTGATTGTCGGCGAGCCCACCAGCATGCAGCCGGTGGTGGCGCAAAAGGGTGCGACCAACCTGCGTACCACAGTGATTGGCCGTGAAGCGCACAGCAGCCAAGTGAATCAGGGCACGTCCGCGATCCACGTGGCCGCAAGGCTAGTGACGTTCATCGAGGACACTATGGCCGCGCTGGTGGAAGAGGGGCGCGTGGATGAGGCTTTTAACGTGCCCCATACCAGCTTGCATGTGGGTAAAATCAAAGGCGGCACGGCCATTAATATCATGGCTCGGGAGTGCCAGTTCGAGTGGGAAATTCGCCACCTACCCACAGAAACCTTTGAAGAGGTGTACGGGCGCTTTAGCGACTACTGCGCAACGCTCAGTGAGGCGTTAAGTGCTCAGGGCAAAACCGTGGAAATTATTACTGAACCGCTGAACGTGACGGTACCGGGGCTGGCCGACCGAGACAATCAGCAGGTGCTGCGGTTAGCGCAGGATCATTTGCCGGACGGCTGCTGCCAGCACGCGGTTGCCTATGCCACGGAAGCCGGTCAGTTCCAGGGGCAGGGGCTGCAAACCATCATTTTAGGGCCGGGCAGTATTGCCCAGGCCCACCAGCCGGATGAGTATATTGAAACGGCGCAGCTCGATGAATGTAGTGCGTTTATGCAGCGCTTAGGCAGCGCTCTGGAAACGCCATATTCAGGCTAACGCGTTTATTTGCACCCAATAAAAAACACCCGCCAGTGTGATCGGGCGGGTGTTTTCTTGAGACGCTTACGGTCTGGCTGTTAGTGCTGATGCTGCTCTTCGTAAAGCTCTGCTTTCGCATGGCGCATCACATCTTCGCACGCCTGCTGCTGGGCAAGCTGGGTTAGCAGTCGTTGTGTGACCTCAAACCCTTTGCCCAAGCAGGTATCTATCTCGTCACGGCTCACCTGTGGCGAGACGCTGCAGTCGATTTTTATCGTGCGGCCGCCGCCTTCAAGCCGGTCGGCAAACCCTCTAAGCCGCCACGCGATTCGCTCTTTCCAGTTTGCTGATTCTTCCGCGCCTTCGTTTACGCTAAACGTGCACTGCCATTCCGGTTTGTAAACCTTCATAGGAGAACCTCCACTGCGTTTGGAAAGAATGATCGATCGTGTTGTCGTACTCCGTCTGTCTAGGGATCTTGCTCTGTTACTATACCTAACTCAGGGTTAATACCGAAACAAAACATCTACATCGTTTGCTCCTTGCACAAGCCAGAGCCACTCCTATGACTCACTCATTGCCTAAAAGTTGCCCCTGCGGTAGCAATACTCCGCTGGCAACCTGCTGCCAGCCCTATTATCAAGGGGTCACGCTGCCACCAACGCCCGAAGCGCTGATGCGATCACGATACACTGCTTTCGCGTTGAATCAGCGTGACTACCTACTTGCCACCTGGCATTCCTCGACCCGCCCTCAGCAGCTACCACCCGATCCTGATACTCAGTGGGTTGCGCTCGATATTGTGGCCGCGCCAACCGTGCAAAATGACCAAGGCTCCGTACATTTTCGCGCCACTTTTCGTGAGTCGGGTGGCTGGCATGTGCTAGAGGAAGTCTCGCGTTTTGTACGGGAAGAGGGGCGCTGGTGGTATATCGACGGTACGCCTAGTGTCATGCGTTTAAAACCACGCCGGAATGAGCCTTGCCCTTGTGGCAGTGGGCGAAAATTCAAGGTATGTTGCCAGCAAGGCTAAGTAGTATGAGGCAGGAGAGGGGGTGAACGCTTTGCAGGTACTGTTGACTATTTGCCGTAGGATACTGCTACGCACTTCCTTTGCGGTCGCTCTTGGTATTGGGCTGCCTGCCAGCACCCAAGCGAGTGATCAGGCAGAGCTGAGCAGCGCCCCTTTTCCTACTTCTGATATTACCCTGGTGGTGCCGTTTGGCGAAGGCGGCGCTACGGATGTGCTGTTCCGGGCGATCGCAGAGCAAGCGCAAACGTATCTGGAAGTGCCGGTTACGCCAATCAATATGCCGGGTAATGGCGCAACGCTTGGCTCGCAGTTTGTTAAAGAGGCGCCCGCTGATGGCTACACTCTGCTTGGCAGCCATCAAACGATTGATCTTGCCTATTTTGCTGGCTTTGCGGATTACTACCACGATGCCTTTGCACCAGTGGCACTATTAACACGCACCGTTAATATTCCCGCGACCTATGCAGGGCACTCTGTTACTCAGGCCAGCCAAATTGCCGCCATGGTGGAGCAGCAGCCCGGCGAGTTGTTGTTTGGCATGATACCGCACTCAACGGATCACTTTTTCTGGTTACAGTTTTTTGAGCAAACGGGTATTTCGATCGACGACGTACAGTTTGTGCACTATCCCGATACCGGTGCACAGGTAGTGGCTCTGTTAGGCGGCGAATTGGATTTCGCGATGCTGAATTTGCCGTCAGCAAGCCAGCTGTTCAAAGCGGGAGCACTCACCCCCCTTGGCGTTGCCAGCGAAACGCGCCTGTCGGCATTGCCGCAGGTGCCAACGCTCATGGAGCAAGGCGTTGAGTTAGTGAATACGACTGATCGAGGCTTGTTTGCCCCGTTGGATACACCACCAGAACGTCTTGCGCGATTGGCAGGCGCATTTGAACAGGCCCTAGCCCAACCATCGCTTGTCCATACACTGCAGCATATCCACGGTTCCGGCGTAGACTTCCGGCCGCGAGAAGCTTACGGACGCTACCTTGATGAACAATACCAGCAGCTTAAAGCGCTGGCGGAGGCTGTTTCGTTTGAACGCTAGCAGCCGACTGACCACGCACAGGAGCGAGTGGGATTCATGCCATCAAACACGCGTGACTTAGCAGCTGAGACGCTGCTATTAATGGTGTCAGCGACGCTGCTCTTTATGGGCGGCGCAGGTCTGTTGGTAGGGCTTGTGCTGCCGAAGATGCTGCTTGGGCCTATGTTGGTTCCTGATGCTTCGTTGGCGATCCTCTTGATCGGCATGAGCTTATTGGCGACATTGTGCCACTGGCCTTGGCTGCGTTGGGGCGCTGCAGGCGCACTGTTGGCGCTCACGGCATATACCCTGGCCCATAACTCTCTTGATCAAGGGGTTGGCGAGTCACTGATTACCGGCGAAAGGCGCATGACCTCGCTATCAACGCTCTTTTTGCTTTGGGTTAGTGCTTGTTTGGGGGGCGGCGTTGGCAGTTCACCATGGCGCTTGTTATGGCGGATCACAGGGGTTGGGCTCCTGCTTTTTGGCGGCTTTGTGCTGGCCCAGCTTTGGCAAAGCGATGAGCTGTATCAACCGCTGTTTAGCTCTTCGCCCATCGCAGTCCTGGTATTTATTGTGCTGTTAGGGGCTGCTCTATTGGTGGCAGGCTGGCGACATCGTGCTGCACGCCTAAGCCCTGGCCGGTTAACCGTTATAGTCGGGTTGGCAGGTGTGCTGGCTAGCAGCTTGGCGTGGCTTCTGCTTAGCATGCACCAGCGTGACTCAATTGAGAAGCAGGCGAGCTATCTACTAGATAGTGTTCAGCTTAACGCTGAGCAGGCCATGGCAGAGCAGCTTCGGTTAATGCAGCGCATGGCCGAGCGGCTAGAGATTGTCTCTGCTGACCAGGGCCAGAGCGAAGGCCTGTTTGAACAAGATGCCCAAAACTATTTTCGCGATACGCTGAGTTTAATAGAGATTGCGCTGGCTGATGACCAGGGCAGGGTAATCTGGTCGCAGGGGCGCAATGAAGAGAACGGCGACTGGCTATTGAGCCAGCTCAGCAAGCCCACCGTACAATCTTGGCTCAGTATTCCTTTTGAGCGCCCGCGCTTGCTAGTGCCCGATAACCAGCAGCGCAGCATGATGCTGATGGCCATTCCTGTCTCTAGCCAATCGCAACAGCTATTGGCCGCGATAGATTTAAGCACGTTGCTGAATAATGAGCTGCGGTTAGCCTTAGGGCCATTTCAGGTCAGCGTCAGCCGAGGCGAGCAACTGCTGCTGACGCTTCATCCCTCCGGGTTTGCTAGGGCTAACATCACTTCTTCCTCATTGGTATTGGCAAGCCGTCTGGCTGGGCTGCCAGGGGGCGTTAACCTAACGCTGCGCGCCTACCCAGGCCAGCATTACAACTGGTATTTATTAGGTGTAATGCCCATTAGCGTCACGGTGGGTGGCTTGGTGATGAGCTGGTTGCTGGCATTTAGTGTGGGATTAGCCGGGGCAAGTACCGCCCGCGCAAGAGAGCTGGCGGCGGCTCGTCACTCCCTTGAGGAGAGTGAGCAGCGCTACCGTTCGCTGTTTGTACATCATCCGGACGCGGTATTTTCGCTGGATAAAAGCGGCTATTTCATGACGGCCAATACAACCTGCGGCAAGGTGATCGGCTTTCCTCTTGAGGAAGTTGTCGCGCGTCATTTCTCTGACTTTGTAGAAGAGCATGGGCGTGATTATATCAAATCGTATTTTAAGCACGTTCTGCAGGGCGGTATTTCACGTAATGAAATTACCATCACCGATAGTCAATCGCAGCGTCGTATTCTGGATTTGATCAGCTTACCCATCACAGTGAATGGCAGTGTTGAAGGGGTTTACGGTATCGCCCAAGACGTTACAGAGAAACGCAGGCAGCAGACTCGGCTGCGTATCCTTGAGCGCAGCGTGGAAGCCAGTGTGAACGGGGTGGTAATTGCTGATGCCAGCCAGCCTGATGTGCCGATTGTGTATGCTAACCAAGCTTTTAGCACTATGACGGGTTACTCACAAAGTGAAGTGATTGGCCAGAATTGCCGTTTTTTGCAGGGGCCTGATAGCGATCCTGCCATGGTCGCTAAGCTACGTTGTGGTATTCAGGAGCAGCGTGAGACCCAGGTGACGCTATGCAATTACCGCAAAGATGGCACGCCGTTCTGGAACGACTTATATGTGTCTCCAGTGCGGGATGACCAAGGGCATATCACCCACTTTGTAGGTGTGCAGCACGATATCTCACAGCATAAAGCTTATGAGGCACGCCTTGCTTATCATGCCACCCACGATGACCTCACTCGCTTACCCAACCGTATGCAGTTTGAAGAAAAGCTGCATCAACGGTTCGCCCATGCCCAAGAAAGTGGTGAGCGCATTAGCGTGTTGTTTGTAGATCTAGATGATTTCAAGCCCATCAATGACACGCTAGGGCACGCAGTGGGCGACCAAGTATTGATAGAGGTCGCTAAGCGCCTGCGTGCTGCCCTGCGGCAAGCGGATACGGTTGCCCGGCTAGGGGGCGATGAATTTGTACTACTGCTTACTAATATCGTTGATAAAGGGCAAGTGATTGACGTGGCGGAGCGTTTATTGCCAGCGCTCGCTAAGCCTTACTGTATTGCTGGCCATGAGCTGTATTTGACCGCCAGCGTGGGTATTGCCATGAGCCAGCCCGATACTCCACTGCCGCAAACGCTGATTCAGCAGGCGGATATGGCGATGTACAAAGCCAAGCAGCAAGGCCGTAACGCCTATGCGTGGTTCAGCAACGATATCAATGAGCAGGCCAGGGAGCGGGTTAGTCTGCGTAACGACCTCCAAGAAGCCATTGATCACCAAGGGTTTGAGCTACATTACCAGCCGCTGATGGATCGGCAGGGGCAGATTGCCAGTGTGGAGGCGCTGCTGCGCTGGCCGCACCCCACCAAAGGCTATATTTCCCCTGCACGCTTTATTCCCTTGGCGGAGGCTACTGGGCAAATTATGCCCATCAGCGAATGGGTGCTGCAGCGGGCCTGTAAGGATATGCTCAAGTTACAGCGCAGCGGGTTGGGGGAGCTGCGGGTCGCGGTGAATCTTTCGCCTTTGCAGTTCCACCGTGACAGCTTTCTAGCCACGCTGCGTCAAACGTTATTGGATACTGGATTGCCAGCAGAGCAGTTGGCCCTAGAGTTGACCGAAGGCATCCTGATGGATAATACCGACGCAGCAATCAATATTCTTAATGAGTTACACACTATGCAGGTCAGTGTGTCGATTGATGACTTTGGTACTGGCTACTCAAGTTTGAGCTATCTCAAGCACTTGCCGATCAGCACGATCAAAATTGATCGCAGTTTTATCAGTGAGATCACCAGCAGCGACGGTGATTCAGCTATTGTGCAGGGGGTAATCTCCATGGCTCACCACCTAGGCCTTAATGTGGTGGCTGAAGGCGTGGAAACCAACGAGCAGCATCAGCGACTGTTGGCGTACCGCTGTGATTTATTCCAAGGTTTTGGGCTAGCGAAACCCATGCCGCTGGCAGAGCTTGAGCGTTTAATGGCCGAACAGGAAGTGTCTACCGCTACGAACAGCTAACGAGCCGCTATGGAAAACACAGCCACTTCTCCATGGTATTTGTACCTGCTTGAGTGTAGGCGCGGTACCTATGTAGGGATTACTAACAACCTCGCCAAACGCTACCAAGCCCACGCGACGGGTAAAGGCGCGCGCTATACCCGGGCAAACCCGCCACTAGCGTTACTGGGCGTGCAACCCTTTGCCGACCGTGCCGCTGCCAGCCGTGCTGAGTATCAGTTAAAGCAGCAGACCCCAGCCCAAAAGCGTCGCTGGGCAGCTGACTGGCCGTATCACGCATAAAGAAGGAAACCGCATGCTAACGTTTTTTTCCGAAGGTAGCCGCCAGCGCCAAGCCCGTAGCGAACTGCACGATGGCGCTTTAGTTACCCCCTTTGAGTGCCCCGAGCGGATGGATTTGGTATTGGCTGCCTTGAGCAAAGCCGCGTTTGAAGTTCGTTCGCCCAGTGACTACGGCCTTGCGCCCGTGCTGGCGGTTCACGATGCTGATTACGTCGCGTTCTTGGAAAACTGCTGGCAGGCATGGCAAGCGGCGGGCCACGCGGGCGAGGCCATCCCCAATATCTGGCCAGCCCGTACGATGCGCGGTGACCGTATTCCCCAGTCGGTGAGCGGCCAGTTGGGCTACTACGCCCTTGCTGCTGAAACTTCGATTACGGAAGGCACCTTTGCCGCTGCCATGGCAAGTAAAGATACCGCGCTGGCGGCAACCGATCATACCCTCGCTACTGGTGAGCCGACCTTCGGCCTGTGCCGTCCGCCGGGCCACCACGCGGCGGTGGATCAATTCGGCGGCTACTGCTTTTTTAA
The DNA here is from genome assembly GCF_024124725.1 of Halomonas sp. Ps84H-12. Lineage (NCBI taxonomy): Bacteria > Pseudomonadati > Pseudomonadota > Gammaproteobacteria > Oceanospirillales > Halomonadaceae > Halomonas > Halomonas sp. Ps84H-12. Next base: position 7,730 of record NZ_JAMXSJ010000037.1, read on the forward strand.
TAATGCCGCCATCGCTGCCCAGCGCGCGCTGGACGCTGGCAAGCGCCGTGTCGCGATTCTCGACGTGGATTTTCATCACGGTAACGGCACCCAGCAGATCTTCTATCGCCGTGACGACGTGCTGTTCGCCTCGCTCCACGGCGACCCTGACGTGACCTTCCCTTACTTTTCGGGCTACAGCGACGAAACCGGCGAAGGAGTAGGTGAAGGCTTCACGATCAATTACCCGCTGCCGCTGGGCACCTCCGTTGCGACGTGGATGGCCGCGTTGGATGAGGCGCTGGCGCATATCCATAGAGCAGAGTGTGAATTGCTGGTGGTATCGTTGGGTGTGGATATTTTTGAAGGTGACCCGATCAGCGCGTTTACCTTTCAACACGCCGACTTTATTGCCCTCGGGCAGCGCCTTGCCGCCGCCGGGCTACCCTGCGTGTTTTTGATGGAAGGGGGCTATGCCGTTGAGGATATCGGGGTCAACGTGGTGAACGTCTTACAAGGGTTTGAGGAGGTCATGCAGGGCGCGAAATAAGGCATTAAGGTGACAGTTGCACGAAATTCGGGCAGTCTTATGCCTTTTTGGCCTATGCTATAGGTCGTTTTCTCTTTTTTAATTTGATCGTTCAACGCGGGAGCGGCACGTGGCAGTTTACGGCGGTATTCAGGCACATGAAGTGGAGCGTTGGCTAAATGCCCTCACCAACGCGGCCTATGACCGACGCTGCCCGCTTTCCAAAGTGCACGGGGGAAACGCCCGTGCTCGCACTGCCCGCCAGGATTTGCTTCACCTGGCGACCGCGTTTCGAGGCGGCGAACGCAGTCGCGACGCCGTGGCCGATGGCCTCAGCCGCTGGTGCCAGCACTATCTCACCGAAGCAGAGTGGTATGTGCTGGTCGGCGGGCGCAGGCCAGCTGCCCAAGCGAAGCCTGCCCCGCGCGTGAGCGAGCCATCCTCTGACACACCGAACGCCGAAGAGCAAGCCGCTGACGATGCCTTGGAAGTGCTTTACCAACACCGCGTGGGTTAACCCACGACTGCTTGCACTGTTACAATGGATGCATGAACAGTGCCTCTGCCGCTCCGGCGACCGCCTCCCTCGATGATCCTTTCTACTACTTAGCGAATTTTCGCTTCCTGGTCGCGTGGGTGCAGGCGCGCCACGGGGATTTACTCAGTGCCGATGAGCATCACGTTCTTCAGCAGTGGTCGCAGCTGCCTCGCGCTTCTCAAGCGCTATTAGTGCGGATGGTGATGCGTAAAGGCGAGCTGTTTCGTGTGGATAAGCTCAGCTACCCTGAAATTGGCGACACCCATCAGGCGTTGGCGCCGCTACTGGCGCTTGGCTGGGTAGATGACGCGCCGCTGTTAAGTGGGGAGGAGGTGTTTCGGCTGCTGCGCTTAAGCGAGCTGCGCCACGCCTTGCAAGCTCCTATCAGCGCCGCTGGGCTGTCGTCTAATGCCACCAAAACGGCGCTCCAAGCCGCGTTAATGCCGGTGCTTACCGATTCAATACCGCTGCGCCAGTGGTGGCCTGCCGCAACAACGCACATCGTGCGGCTCAACGTCATGGCGCTGTGCGACCGCCTGCGGCTGATGTTCTTTGGCAACCTGCGCCAAGATTGGGCTGAGTTCGTGCTCACCGAGCTTGGCTTGCAGCGTTTTGAACAAGTGCCGCTGACCGCAGAGTCTCGCGCGTTTCAGCGCCGGGAAGAGGTGGATACCTACCTCACGCTGCACCGCCTGCGCGAGCGCCTGGAGAGCGGCGAGCCGCCAGATCGACTGGCCGCTGATGTGCCCGCAGCCTCCGGCAACCGCTGGCTAGACGCACGCCGTTCGCGGCTGCTGCTGACCCTGGGGCAAACGGCGGAACGCAGCGGTGAAGCAGAACAAGCGCTTTTGCTGTACGCCGAATCGACTAACAGCGAGGCACGCATACGCAGGCTGCGAGTATTGGAACGCCTGAAGCGCTACTCAGAAGCTTATGAACTCGCTCAGGCCGCGCGCGAGCAGGCGAGAGAGAGCGAAACCCAAGCGCTTGGGCGCTTGTTGCCGCGCTTGGCGCGCAAGTTGAACCAGCCCGCCCCCCAGGTAGTGAAAGCAGCCGAGGCCCCGACCTACGTGCTGGAGCTTCCTGGCCCTCAATCGGTAGAGCGCGCCGTTGCCGAACACTTATCCACCGCCAGTACTCCGGTGTTCTATGTGGAAAACTGCCTAATTACCGGGCTTTTTGGCCTGTTGCTCTGGCCAGCGATTTTCAAACCGCTGCCGGGGGCGTTTTTTCATCCGTTTCATAGTGGGCCTGCGGATTTGTACCGCGAGGACTTTGTTCGCCAGCGCCAAGCCGAGATCGACGCCTGCCTGGCGCAGCTAGACGACGGGCGCTACCGCGAGACGATGCGAGCGACTTGGCACGCGAAGCAGGGCATTACCTCGCCGTTTGTGCACTGGGGTGTCTTGAGCGAACCGCTGTTAACAGCCGCGCTTAGCTGCCTGCCCGCCGCGCACCTACGCGCCTGCTTTATCCGCTTGCTAAGTGACCTAAAGCACAATCGGGCAGGCCTGCCGGATCTTATTCAGCTAATGCCCGATGCGCCCGCCGGGAAGCCTCGCTACCGTATGATCGAAGTGAAAGGCCCCGGTGACCGTCTGCAGGATAACCAGCGCCGCTGGATTGATTTCTTCTGCCGCCACGACATGCCGGTTGAGGTGTGCCACGTGCGCTGGCAGCCCACTTCATGAGCCGCTATCGGGTCGCGGTGCGTACGCTGTGCGATTTCACCGCACGCCAAGGCGACCTCGACCACCGTTTTACCCCCGCTCCCAGCGCCCAAGAGGGCATTGAAGGCCACGCGCTGGTGGCCAAACGGCGGGAAAACATAGCGGGCTACCTGGCCGAATTACCGCTCTCCGGCGAATATCAGGGGCTACGCGTGGCGGGCCGCGCCGATGGCTTCGATGTGGCGGCGAATTGCGTTGAAGAGGTCAAGACCCATCGCAGCAGCCTAGCGCGCATGGCGGATAACCAGCGAGCACTGCATTGGGCTCAGGTGAGGGTATACGGCGCGCTGCTCTGCGCCGAGCGCGGCCTTTCACACATCACGCTGGCGCTGGTGTACCTGGATATTGCCAGCGGCCAGGAAACCCGGCTGACGCTTGATGCCCGTGCCGAGGAGCTAGCGGCGTTTTTTGCCGACCAGTGCCAGCGCTTTTTAGCCTGGGCCGAGCAGGAGGCCGCCCACCGCGAGTGCCGCGATGCGTGGCTCGCCACGCTGACCTTTCCCCACGTGGACTTTCGTCCAGGGCAGCGGGCGTTGGCCGAAGATGTGTTTAAAGCCGCCAGCACCGGACGCTGCCTGCTGGCCCAAGCGCCCACCGGCATTGGCAAAACCCTGGGCACGCTGTTTCCCATGCTCTCTGCGATGCCCCGTCAGCGGCTCGACCGCATCGCTTTTCTCACTATGAAAACGCCTGGCCGCCGCCTCGCGCTCGACGCCTTGGTGAGCCTAGAGGCTCCTGCCCAGCCGCTGCGGGTGCTGGAACTCGTCGCCCGCGATAAAGCCTGTGAATACCCCGGCACCGCCTGCCAGGGCGATACCTGCCCTTTAGCAAAAGGGTTTTACGACCGTTTGCCTGCCGCCCGCCAAGCGGCGGTGGAAAAAGGCTGGCTAACGCGCGATGCGCTGCGCGAAGTGGCGCTGGCGCATCAGGTTTGCCCCTACTATTTGGGTCAGGAGCTGGCCCGCTGGGCCGATGTGGCGGTGGGGGATGTAAACCACTGGTTCGATAGCCACGCGCTGCTGCACGGGCTTGCTCAAGCCAACGACTGGCGAGTGGGGCTGCTGGTGGATGAGGCGCATAACCTGGTAGACCGTGCTCGTGGCATGTACAGCGCCGCGCTCTCCCAGCAGCGCTTGAGCTTCCTGCGCCGTCACTCCCCGCCCGCCTTAGCCAAGCCGCTGGCCCACGTAGGCAGGCAGTGGCAGGCGCTCAATAAAGAGGTGGCCGCCCAAGTGCCGGAGCGGCGTTACCACTTGCTAGAAACGCTGCCCACCAAACTGGTGAGCGCACTGCATACCCTGGCCGGGGCGATGACTGATTATCTCGTGGAGCACCCCGAAGGGGCGAATCAGGCACTCCAGGAACTGCTGTTCGAAGCGCTTGCATTCTGCCGCTTGGCGGAATCGTTCGGCGACCACTCGCTGTGCGATTTGGAGATTCAAGGCAAGGGAAGTGCAGTGCTTGGGCTGCGCAATGTGATTCCGGCGGACTTTCTCGCCCCGCGCTTTAAGCGCGCCCACTGTACGGTGCTGTTTTCCGCCACGCTGTCGCCGTTTCACTACTACCGCGACTTACTGGGGTTACCGGAGTGCAGCGTATGGCGCGAGGTGGAATCTCCCTTCGTGGCGCAGCAGCTAGAGGTCCATGTGCGTAGCGATATCTCTACCCGTTACCATCAGCGCACGGCGTCGGTGCCCCCGATTGTGGCGACACTGGCGGCGCACTATCAGCACAAGCCGGGGCACTACCTGGCGTTTTTCAGCAGTTTTGCTTACCTCGAACAGGTGATGAATGCATTCGAGCAGGCGCATCCTGAGATTCCGGTGTTTGCGCAAACGCGAAGCATACAGGAGCCCGAGCGCGAGGCGTTTTTGGCGCGTTTTACGCCCGGCGGTAAAGGCATTGGATTTGCGGTGCTGGGCGGTGCCTTCGCGGAGGGCATTGACCTACCCGGTGAGCGATTGATCGGTGCCTTTGTGGCAACGCTGGGCTTGCCGCCGTTTAACGACTTTAACGAAGCGCTGAAAGCTCGATTGCAGGCGCGCTTTGGCCGGGGAGACGACTACACCTATCGGATTCCTGGGGTGATCAAGGTGATACAGGCCGCTGGGCGAGTGATCCGCAGCCCCGACGATGAAGGGGTTGTGGTATTAATGGATGACCGTTTTGCCCATGCCCAGGTGCGCGCACTGCTGCCGCGCTGGTGGCAGTTAGTCTGATCCCATCACTGTAAGGAAACCTATCAACGCTATGGCAGATTTACTTTGGTATCAGTACGTGCTGATTGGGCTTATCTTTGCCTGGAGCGGTTTTGTGCGCACCAGTCTTGGCTTTGGTGGCGCGGTCTTGGCGCTGCCGTTTCTCCTGCTCGTCGTCAACGAACCATTGGTGTTCCTGCCGATTATTGCTATTCATCTGCTGATTTTTTCCAGTTGGATTGCCTGGAATGGGCATCGTCAGCTGCAGCAGGCGGGCAGCAGCGCTGCGGTTCAGAGCAACATCGACTGGGGCTATTTAGGCAAAGCGCTCAAGATCATGATCGTGCCCAAGCTGGTGGGGGTGGTTGGGTTGCTCACCCTGCCCGCCAATGTGATGACCAGTATCATCTTCGGTATCGTGATCATCTACGCCATCGGCTATGTGCTAAATAAGCCGTTTAGAAGTAACAATAAGTACGTGGATTATGTACTGCTGGGGCTGGGGGGCTACGTTAGCGGCACGTCGCTGATTGGCGCACCGCTGATTGTGTCCGTGTTCGCCACTCATGTCGCGAAAGAGCAGTTACGCGACACCATGTTTGTGCTGTGGTTTATTTTGGTCGTGATCAAAATGGTGTCGTTTGTGATTGCGGGCGTTGACCTACAGCTCATTCATCAACTGTGGCTGCTGCCCTGTGCCTTTATCGGCCACTTGCTTGGTGAAAAAGCCCACCGCTACTTGCTTAATGCCGATACGGGGCTGTTTTTTCGCGTATTGGGCGCAGTGCTGATTGTGGTCAGTGTGGTAGGGCTGATTCACCCGCCGGGGTAACTTGCACACAAACAAAAACGGCCACTTGCTCTAAAAGCTAAGTGGCCGTTTTCATTGAATTCTTGGTCGGAATAGCAGGATTCGAACCTACGACCTCTGCCTCCCGAAGGCAGCGCTCTACCAAGCTGAGCTATATTCCGAAAGTTGCTGAGGCGTGCCCAACAACGGGACGAATCATACGCAGGCGAAGGGCTTTTTTCAAGCCTCTTTTTTCACGCCCTTTCTTTGTACAACGCGAAAAGCGTTGTCGGTTACGCTTGGCGATCCACGGCTAAGCGGGCAAGTTGAGCCATGCTGTCGCGATAAGGGCTAGGGGGCAGTGAATCCAGTTCAGCTAGCGCTTTATCCGCCATCTCTTCTGCCTGTGCGCGGGTGTACGCCAGCGCCCCGGTGTCGTGAATAATCGCCAGTACGTCGTCTAGCTGTTCAAGACCGCCTTTGCGAATCACCTGACGAATCAGCTTGGCTTGCTCAGGGGTGCCGCGCTCCATGGCGTGAATGAGCGGTAGCGTGGGCTTGCCTTCGGCCAAGTCGTCGCCAACGTTTTTGCCCATCGCCTCGGCGTCGCCTTGGTAGTCCAGCAAGTCGTCAATCAGTTGGAAAGCGAGACCCAGGTAGCGGCCGTAATGCTGCAGGGCGCGCTCCTGTTCTGGCGTGGCTTTGGCGAGCACCGCGCCGCTATGGGAGGCGGCTTCAAACAGCATCGCGGTTTTACCCTGGATGGTCTCGAAGTAATCCGCCTCGGAAATACTGGGGTTGCCAATGTTGGTCAACTGCAGCACTTCACCTTCTGCGATCACGCAGGTGGCTCCGGATAGGATCGCCATGATGCGCATGGAGCCTACATCCACCATCATCTGGAACGAGCGGGAGTAGAGGAAATCACCCACCAGCACGGAAGGCGCATTGCCCCAGGCGTCGTTGGCGGTTTTTTTGCCCCGGCGCATGTGCGACTCATCCACCACGTCATCGTGCAACAGAGTGGAGGTATGCATAAACTCGATCAGCGTGGCGAGGGTAATATGCTTGTCGCCCTCATAGCCCAACGAGCGGGCCGCCAGCAGTACCAGTAGCGGGCGCAGGCGTTTACCGCCGCTTTCAATAATGTACTGGCCGATGGTTTCCACCAGCGGCACTTTAGAGTTGAGCTGAGCAACAATGGTGCGGTTGACGGCTTCAAAGTCATCGGCCACCACGGCGTGCAGCGGTGAAGGCGATGGGCTGGCAGGCGGGATTGAGGAGACGTTGGCTGTCATGGGTTCCGTTCATCGCGGCAGGTAAGAGTGGAGCTCATGCTATGGGGCTGCCTGTAAGGCGTCAAGGTATAGCCGCGCTAAGCAGGCCCAGGCAGGCGTTTGGAAGATTGACAAGCCCCGGTGGCCTTGTGGTATGAAGCGATAGTCGTTATAATCCGCGACCCACTCATCATGCTCCCTGTCAGATGGCTGCCAAAAGAGGCGCCACTCGCAGCAGGTCGATAAGAGCGGAAGGCGATGAGCGTTGGTTACGCGGGGCGTAACCGGCATTAACGACAAGTCCGGAGAGCGACATGTACGCAGTTATTAAAAGCGGTGGTAAACAGTACCGCGTTCAAGAAGGTCAAACCCTCAAGCTCGAGAAAATCGAAGTCGCTACCGGCGAAACGATTGAGTTTGATGAAGTGCTGCTGGTTGCAGACGGCGATGACGTAAACATTGGCGCACCTTTCATTAGCGGTGCCAAAGTTTCCGCTGAAATCGTTTCCCACGGCCGTGGCGATAAAGTGACGATCATCAAATTCCGTCGCCGGAAGCACCACATGAAGCGTCAGGGCCACCGTCAGTGGTTCACTGAAGTCAAAATTACCGGAATTTCTGCGTAAGCAGCCAATTCCCTTTAGGAGGATTTTGCAATGGCACATAAAAAGGCAGCCGGCTCCACGCGTAACGGTCGCGATTCCGAATCCAAACGCCTTGGTGTGAAACTCTTCGGTGGCCAAGCGGCAACCGCAGGTAACATCATCGTTCGTCAGCGTGGCACGCGCTTCCACGCTGGCACTGGCGTTGGCCTGGGTCGTGATCACACGCTGTTCGCTCTGAACGACGGCTTCGTGAAGTTCGAGACCAAAGGTCCGAACAACCGTAAATTCGTCAGCATCGTTTCTGCCTAAGCAACCTCGGTTGCTTTGTGTAAGTTGGTTTGTATGACTTACGCAGTGCGAAGATGACGAAAGAAAAGCCCCGCCATGGCGGGGCTTTTTTGTCTTTTCGATCCCTTTTGCCCGCATAAGGCGGGTGGGGATAGTGCAGTGAGGGCGGCGGAAGCGGCCGGGAGAATCCAATGCAGTTCGTCGATGAAGCCTCGATTATTGTTGAGGCAGGTAAGGGCGGCAATGGCTGTCTGAGCTTTCGCCGCGAGAAATATGTGCCCAAGGGTGGCCCCGATGGTGGTGATGGCGGCCACGGTGGCAGCGTTTATCTGATTGGTGATGATTCGCTCAACACCTTGATTGATTTCAAATTTCAGCGTTTCTACAAAGCTGAAAATGGGCAAGGCGGCATGGGCCGCCAGATGAGCGGTAAAGCTGGTGAAGACCTGCACGTAAAAGTGCCGGTGGGCACCACGGTGATTGATGAAGACACCCTTGAGGTGATTGCCGACGTGACCGAAATTGGTCAGGTCGTGCTGGTAGCAGAAGGCGGCCGCCGTGGGTTGGGGAATATTCACTTTAAATCCTCCACCAACCGTGCGCCGCGGCGCACCACGCCGGGCACCGAAGGCGACCGTCGCAACCTGCGCCTGGAAATGAAAGTGATGGCGGATGTGGGCCTGCTGGGCATGCCCAACGCCGGTAAGTCGACGCTGATTCGTTCGGTCTCTGCGGCCAAGCCCAAAGTGGCTAACTACCCGTTCACTACGCTGGTGCCAAACCTGGGCGTGGTGAAGCTGGGGATGCATGAGCACTTTGTAATGGCCGACGTACCGGGGCTGATTGAAGGTGCCTCCGACGGTGCTGGCCTGGGGCTGCGCTTCTTGAAGCACCTGACCCGCACGCGGCTGCTGTTCCACGTGGTTGATGTGGCGCCGTTTGATGAGTCCGACCCGGTGGAAGCCGCGCAGGCGATTATTCACGAGCTTGGTCAGTTCTCTCCGGCGCTCTCCGAGCGGCCCCGCTGGCTGGTGTTGAACAAGTTCGACCTGCTGCCGGAAGAGGAGCGCGAAGCGCGGGCCCAGGCGATCATCGAGGCGCTGAACTGGGACGGTCCAGTGTTCCGTATTTCGGCGATCAGCAGCGAAGGCACTGACAAGCTGGTGCAGGCGGCGTACCGCTGGCTCACCGAGCAGCAGCGTCTGGAAAACGAAGACGAAGAGGCCCATGCCCGCGAGCAGGAGATGCGCCGTCGCATGGAGGAGGAGTCGGTGGCCCGTACCGAAGCCCGCCTTGGCCGTCGTCGTAAGCGCGATGATGAAGAAGACGATGACGATTTCGACGACGATGATTACGATGTCGAAGTGGAGTACGCCCCGTAGGCAGAAGGCGTTCTGGGAACGATAAATCGCGTGAGCGCAATGGCGTGGGAGAGTCGTGACGTGGAAAGCAACGAGCAGTTGCCGGGCCGTGAGGCGCTGAGTAGCGCCCGCCGGGTGGTGGTCAAAATTGGCAGCGCGCTGCTCACCAATGATGGTCGTGGGCTGGACGAAGCGGCCATTGGCGGCTGGGTGGATCAAATTGCCGCCCTGCATCAGCAGGGTAAAGAGGTGGTGTTGGTCTCCTCCGGTGCGGTGGCAGCTGGCATGGTGCGCTTGGGCTGGCAGGCGCGTCCGAGCGCCGTGCACGAGCTTCAGGCGGCCGCCGCGGTGGGGCAAAATGGCCTGACCCAGTGCTACGAGCAGCACTTTGCGCGCCACGGCATGCTCACCGCGCAGATTCTGCTCACCCACGACGACCTCTCTAACCGCAAGCGCTACCTGAATGCGCTCTCGGCATTGCGCACGCTGGTCGAAATGCGCGTGGTACCGGTGATCAACGAAAACGATACCGTCGTCACCGACGAGATCCGCTTTGGCGATAATGACACCCTCGGCGCGCTGGTGGCCAACCTGCTGGAAGCCGATGCGCTGCTGCTGCTCACCGACCAGGAAGGCCTGTTCGATGCCGACCCCCGCCATAATCCTGACGCCACGCTGATTACTGAGGGGCGTGCTGACGACCCCCGCTTGGCCGCCGTGGCAGGCAGCGGCGGGGCGTTGGGCCGGGGTGGTATGAGCACCAAAGTGCGCGCTGCCCAGCTCGCGGCGCGTTCCGGCGCGGTAACTGTGATTGCCAGTGGTCGCCAGCCGGAGGTAATTACTCGGGTAATGAACGGTGAAGCACTCGGCACGCTGCTGCGCCCGGATCAAGCCCCTATGGCAGCGCGCAAGCGCTGGCTAGCGGGTCAGCTTCAGGTGCGCGGTACGCTGGTGCTGGATGCGGGCGCGGTCAACGTGCTGCGTGGTAAAGGCTCTAGCCTGCTGGCCGTTGGCGTGCGTGACGTGCAGGGCAGTTTTAAGCGCGGCGACATGGTGCTGTGTGTGGATGAGCAGGGCACTCGCGTGGCCAAGGGGTTGGTCAACTACGGCGCTGACGAAGCCCGCCAGCTAGCGGGCCAGCCAAGCCACCAGATCGAAGCCATCCTTGGTTACGTGGAAGCCCACGAACTGATTCATCGCGATAATCTCGTGGTGGTATAAGGCGGGTGGGTTAACCACGCCGCTTAGGCGGTAGCGGTACCTGGCGCGGCCAGTCGTTGGGTACCACCATCAGCCGCGTTAGCGGTCTCTCCTGGCCACTATTTTCCTGGCAACTCTTTTCCCAGTAGTTCTCTTCCCAGCAGTTCTCTTCTCCCTTCGGGTCGTACAGCATCACTTGCTGCGGCCCGTAGCGGTTTACCTGTGCCATCACGGCCTCCATCCGCTCATTGGCGTTGCCAAACGCGTCGAGCGATGGCGGCGCTAACCAGTGGGGCTTTGCTAGCCACGCGACTTTTAGCGCCGTGCTGTAGCGTTCGGCCACGCTAGGCCAGTCGTATTGATGGCACCACCACCCCCGCCGATGCTCGGCCGTTGCCCCGACAGGTGGTGGCAAGTTGGGCTGCCATGGATAAAACAGCACGCCGGGCATGGCAAGCTGCTGGGTCAGCAGGTTGCTTAGCGTGGTCGCTTCGCCCGTATCTCTGGGCGTTAACCAGTGAGCAATATTCGCCTGCGCCGTGCGAGTACGGGAGAGCGGTAGCTGATGATGGAGCAGGTGGCTGCACTTCAAGGCCAAACTGTCCAAGCCACCGGGCCCAATCCAGCGGCTTTGGCTGTTGGCTTCGCCTGGCCCGTCGGGAAGCCCAAGATAAAACTTGATCGCTACTTCCAAATGCACCGGCACTGGGTTTGTCCGCGTGCGATAAAGCATATCCAGCTCGCCCAGCGTCGTGCGGCGTTGAGTAATACGCAGATTATTGGCCAGCAGGCGGGTATTAGGGGCGTTATCCAGTAACAGCTGCCACAGCCGCTCATGGTAGTGGCCCATGCGCGTCGCTAGCTTGCCATTCAGCGCCTCAACGCCGGGCAGTAGAGCGGTCAGCCACGTATGGTGATTGTCTGTAAGGCCCAGCGTTAAGCCTGTGGGCCGTCCAGGATAAGCGCCAAGGGTGACTAAATCGGGGGTTGCTAACAGCCAAGCGAGATCGCGCAGCACTGTATGGCGTATCGCGTCGCTGACACCTTCGGCGGAGGTCGTCAAAAAGTCTCTCCTATTCGCTAGCTTGAGAGGCGGCTGTGCTAACCGCCGGTGGCTACGCTAACGACATTCATGTGGGATGCCAATCAAATCCTAGTGAATGCGTAGGTACAAAAAAGCGGCGAGCCCGAAGGCCCGCCGCAGAGAGTGTATGAATAGAGTGTATTAACAGAGCGTACTAACAGAATGTACGGCTAGATGTACGAGACGCGAATGCGATTAGTCGCGATCCATCTGGGTGACTTCAAAAGAACCCTGGCGCAGGCTCAGTTCCAGCTCGCGACCGTTTTGCTCGCGGCCTTCAACATCGATGATGCCGCTTTTATCGATATCGATGCTTTCAAATTCGGTCATACCTTCCTGGCTGGCAGCATTGAGTGCTTGGCGAACGTCATCTTCGCTCATACCCCAGGCACCGGTAATCAGGCGCTTACGCTCTTCTTGCAGGGTGTCGCCGTTATCCATGGAGAAGTCCACATCGGCGTACCACTCATCGTCTAACCAGCCTTCTACTTCTACACGGCCACGGTCATCAACATTAATCTCTTCAAGCTGAGTGAACCCGTAGTCGGCAGCGTAGGTCAGAATGTCATCAATCCGGTCGACCGGCTGAGTGTCTGCCTGGGCGCTACCTGCAGCAGCGGCAAGCAGAAGAGCAGAAGTTGGGATCAGCAGCATTTTTTTCATAACGTTCATATCAAATTCCTTCTTTGCTTAGTGAATGCATTGTCGGATGATGCCTAACGAAGGTCAGTTAGCGAATGCGACAGGGTATTTATATCATTGTGGTTCTTTCCTTAACCTGACAAAGCTGTTCATCTAGCGTTCATGTTGCCTTTGGCATCCTACTGTTATGAAAAATACGTCTCTTCTCCCACTCAAGCAGCGCTCCTGGCAACGGCTCCCCTATAAGTTTGCGCTGATGTTGGCGTTGGTGCTCATGCTGATGCTGATGCTGATGGGTAGCGCGACCGGTGACCAACATTGGGAAGCGTTACACAGCGAGGTTCGGCGTGGTGATGTAGTGCCGTTGGAGACCATTCTTGACTGGCTGGACGCCCACTACATCGGTGATGTGTTGGAAGTCGAAATTGATCGTGATGACGGGCTGGTTGAGTATGAAATTAAGCTGCTTGGCCCCCAGGGGCAGGTAGTGGAGTTTGAGTTCGACGGTCACAGTGGCCAGCTTATGCAAATAGAGGGCGTGCGCATCCGCGAGATGCAGCGTTAAGACGTTTGCCTGCGTCCCCCACCTTCCTGCCTCCATTGGGTTTATTGATAAGGTTTTTTTGATGAAGTGTTTACTGGTAGAGGATGACCAGGCGCTTGCCCGTGAGCTGAGTCAAGCGTTGCAAGATGGTGACTGGATCGTTGAGCTGGCGGAAAACGGCCAGGAAGCAGATTTTTTGGTGCGCACGGAGGCGTACGATACGGTCATTTTGGATATTGGCCTGCCCGATGGCGATGGCACTCGCTGGCTCTCTTCTTGGCGGGAGGATGGTATTGATCTGCCGGTACTGATCTTAACGGCCCGTGAACGCTGGGCCGATAAAGCCGCTGGCTTTACCGCCGGGGCCGATGACTACGTCACCAAACCCTTTGAACCCGCCGAAGTGCTGTTTCGCCTGCGGGCCTTGGTGCGCCGTACCCATGGCCATGCGCACCCGGTGCTTAAAGTGGGCGAGCTTAGCCTGGATACTCACACCCAGCATGTCACCTTGGCGGGGCGTCCCGTGAGCTTAACCGCTCAGGAAACCCGCCTATTAAGCTACTTAATGCATGCCGCGCCGCGAGTGGTCAGCCGCAGCGAGCTGTCTGAGCACGTTTACGACCGTGACCACGAGCCCGACTCCAACGTCATTGATGTTCAGGTCAGTCGGTTGCGGCGCAAGCTAGGCGCGTGGCGCATTGCCACGCTGCGCGGTCAGGGGTATCGCCTGTTAGCCGATGAGCCGAGCGATTCATGAGCGCCGATGTGCTCTCTTGGAGTCAGCGCTGGGCTAGCCGCTCCATCAATCTACGCCTGCTGTTGGCGGTGCTGCTCATGGTGCTGCTGGCGCTGCCGGTTGCTGGTTGGCTATTGGCCCACCATTACCGCACCGCTGCGGTCAATGCGTTTGATGAACGGCTGGAAGCGACGCTCAATGTGGTGATTGCTGGGGTCACCTACGACCCGCTGAACCAGCAGCTGAACTATGAGCGCGCCCTGGGCGACTCGCGTTTTGACCATGTCTATTCCGGCTGGTATTGGCAAATCACCGATGAGGCGAACCGCTCGGTCGCATCGCGCTCGTTATGGGATCAGCGTTTGCCGGTGCTGGAGAGCGAGCGGGTGACCGCCCGCACGTTACCAGGCCCAAGGGGACAGCAGTTACGTGTCGTTGAACGCGATATTTATCTAGCGCCTTTAGAAACACCGCTGCACGTGAGCGTGGCTGCGCGGGACGATGATTTACGCGAAGATATTCAGGAGTTTCAGCAGATGCTGTGGCTGGGCCTGCTGGGCCTAGGGGCGCTGCTACTGGGCGTACTGGCGCTTCAGGTACGCTGGGGGTTAGCGCCGCTGCGGCGTATGAATGCTAACCTGCGCGAGGTGGAGCAGGGGCGAGCAGAGCAGTTAGAAACTCGTTTGCCCGACGAGCTGGCCACATTGGCAAAATCCATGAACGCCGTGCTGGCCCGTGACCAGCGGCTCATCGAACGGGGCCGCCACACGGCAGGTAACCTCGCTCACGCCCTAAAAACGCCGATTAGTGTGATGCGGCTGTTGGCCAAACAGCTACCGGGCGAGAGTCGCGATACCTGGGAGGCCGAGCTGTCGCGTATCGACAGTGCCGTGCGCCACCATCTGGCGCGAGCTTCCGCTGCGGGCGAGGGAGTACGCTTTGCTCCGGTGGCTCTCCAAGGCACACTGGCCCCGCTCATCACCGGGCTTGCCCGGCTAGCGCAGCGCCGCCATATTACCCTGCGCCAAACCGTGGATAGCGGCGTGCGGGTGCATATGGATGGTCAGGACCTGCAGGAGATGGTGGGTAATCTACTGGACAACGCCCTGCGCTGGGGCAAAAGCGATGTGCATATCCGCTTGCAGGCTCAAAGCGAGATGCTGTTGCTGGTTGTCAGCGATGACGGCCCCGGCATGACGCCGCAAGAGTGTCAAGCCGCTGTCCAGCGCGGCAGGCGGCTGGATGAGCAGCGCTCTGGCAGCGGATTGGGATTAGCCATCGTGACGGACCTTGTCACGCTTTATCATGGCCAGATGCGTCTTCAGCGCGCCGAGTCTGGCGGTTTAGAGGTAGTCATTGAACTGCCTGTGGTCGCTACTTAACGATCTTAAGAGCGATGCAACACACAGCACAGAGGGTGTGAAATGACACAAATCGCCACGACGTTACCCGACGTACTGGTTGGACCTTTGCTGCGTCGCCTCTCGCCGTCGCGGCTGATTTTATGGCTGGTAGCGACCCGTCCGCTGACCATGCTGCTCGTGCTGAACCCCGAGCAAGAGGAGCAGCAAACCCACGCGTTAGATAACGCCCACCAGCGCGTGGCGATTGGTCGGCATGCTTATATTCACTGTATCGACCTTTCGCTGCCCACCGCGCTGCCCACCGACACCCGCATTGCCTACGACCTGCAGGTACAAAGCACTGATGGCGCGTGGCAGCCCCTGCCGGAGTGGGCGCCGTGGCTATGCCACGATGACTATGACTACCCAGGGTTTGTGTTGGCCTCTCGCCACCACCGTCTGATGCACGGCTCCTGTCGTAAACCCCATCACGATAGCGCCGATGGCTTAGTGCGGGCCGATAACTGGATAGCCGAGCGCCAGGAGTCCCCTACCGAGTGGCCCGCTTGGCTGCTGATGACCGGCGACCAAGTGTACGTGGACGACGTGGCAGGCCCCATGCTGCGGGCGGTTCATGCGCTGATCGCCCGCCTGGGGCTGGTGGATGAGCTGCTTGAGGGCGCTACCGTCGATGACAGCCAAGCGCTGTATAACGCCCCGGAAAGCTACTACCACCGGGAAGCGCTGCTGCCGGATGTCACCAGCAACGCGGCGCTGCGTGAGCGCTTTTTTGGCGGCGTAAAAAAGCCGGTATTCACCTCGGCGAACGCCCAGAACCACCTGATGACGCTGGCCGAGATGCTCGCCATGTACTGCCTAGTGTGGTCGCCCGTGCCGTGGCAGGTGATTGCCTATGACGCCCCGGCGTTAGGCGAAAAAGATGCTGAGGCTTACCAGGAAGAGCAGGCGATCATCGAAGCGTTCGTAGAGGGTCTGCCTCAGTGCGCGCGGCTGATGGCCCACGTGCCCAGCCTGATGATTTTTGATGATCATGATGTCACCGATGACTGGAACCTGACTGCCGACTGGGAGCGCTGTGCCTACGGCCACCCGTTCTCAAAACGTATTATCGGCAACGCGCTGGTGGCGTACCTGCTCTGCCAAGGGTGGGGGAATGCGCCCGATAAACTTAATCCGTTGCTTCACCAAGCGATCACGCTGTTCGACGATGTCGGCCCGCTGAAGCCTGACCGCCAGGACGCGTTTATCGAGCGGCTGCTGCGCTTTCAGGGCTGGGAGTTTCAGGTGCCGGGCACGCCCGTACTCATCGTGCTGGACACCCGTACGCGCCGCTGGCGCAGCGAGCGCAGCCCCAACCGCCCGTCAGGCTTGATGGATTGGGAGGCGCTGATGGAGATGCAGCAGGCGCTGCTGGGCACTAAAAGCGCGGTGATCGTCTCGCCTGCGCCCATGTTTGGCGTCAAGCTGATCGAAAGTATCCAAAAACTCTTCACCCTGGCGGGCAAACCGCTGGTGGTGGATGCCGAGAACTGGATGGCGCACCGCGGTGCGGCCAACGTGCTGCTGCATATCTGGCGGCACTCCAAAACCCCCGGTAACTACGTGATCCTCTCCGGTGATGTTCACTACTCCTTTGCCTACGATATCGTCGTACGCCGCCAGAAGCGGGCTCCAAAGCTATGGCAAATCACTTCGAGTGGGGTGAAAAATACTTTTCCCAAGCAGTTGCTGAATACCTTCGACCGTTTGAACCGTTGGCTCTACGCGCCGTTATCGCCGCTGAACTGGTTCACCAAGCGGCGCAAGCTTAGCATCTACCCCCGGGACCCAGACCAAGCCAGCGCCGGAGAGCGGCTATGGAACGCCAGCGGCATTGGGCTGGTAAGCCTGGATGAGCAGGGCAACCCGACGGATATTCGCCAGCTCGATGCCAGCGGCGGTGACGTGGTCTTTCCGCCCCCTAAGGTGCCTGTCGACTCGTAGAGAACCGCTGTCTGTCATACAAATGTCATCACAATGACGCACGCTTGCTGCCCTAGAACCTTCCTCATGGAGCGTTACAAATCATAGGGATAGTTTACGTTTGATAGGGCAGCAGGCATATGACCGCACAAGAAGCGCAGTGGCTAAATCAAATTATTGCGGCAGAAGAGCTGCACGTGCTATTCCAACCGATTGTGGACGCCAATCAGCAGGCCATTTATGGCTATGAAGCGCTGATCCGCGGGCCAAAAACGTCCCCGCTTCACTCCCCTCTGCGGCTATTTGATGTGGCGACCCAGGCTGGCCTGCTGGTTGAATTGGACTTGCTGTGTCGGCGGCTCGCCATTCGCCGCTTTGCCGAGCTTGAGCTGCCGGGGTTGTTGTTTCTCAACGTGATGCCGTTAACCATCGTGGAGCGTGACTTTCGCGAGGGGCTGACGCTGAGCTTTATTCAAGAGAGCGGCCTGCCCCCTGAGCGCGTGGTCATTGAGTTGACCGAGCACGTGCCGATTCACGACTACGAACTGATGCGTCAAGCGGTGGACCACTACCGCGATATGGGCTTTCAGGTGGCGCTGGATGATTTAGGAGCCGGGCACTCCAGCCTGCGCCACTGGTCAGAGCTGCGGCCCGACTTCGTCAAGTTAGATCGCCACTTTATCTCTGGTATTGATCAGGAACCCGCTAAGCGCGAGTTTCTGCGCTCCATTTTGGATGTGGCGCGTAGTCTGGATTGCCAGCTCATTGCGGAAGGGGTCGAGACGGCTGCCGAGCATCTCTGCCTATGGGAGCTAGACCGCGGGTTGGCACTGCTGCAGGGGTTTTACTTTGCCCGGCCAAGCCTTCAGCCGCCCATGCAGCTCAATACGCTCCTGCCTGCCACGACCCAGCTTAAAAGTCCGGCGGGTCGCACCGCGCACTCCATTTTACGCCCCATTGAGAGCGTCTCGGCGAGCTGTTTGGTGCCAGCACTGGCCGAGCGCTTTCGCGGGGACCCGCGCTTGCGCTGCGTGGCGGTGATCGAAGAGGGCGTTCCCGTGGCGGTGGTGCGCCGCAATGCCTTCCTCACGCTGTTCACCAATCAGTACAGTCACGCGCTGTACGCCAAGCGCTGCGTGCTGGAGATTGCTGACCCTAAAATGATCGTCGCGGATGCGGATCTCTCCCTGGAGGCGCTTAGCCAGCAGCTCACCGACAGCCGCGACATCGAACAGGAAGATTTCGTCATCGTCGATGGCGATGGTCAGTACCTGGGGATGGGGAATATCGTCGACTTGCTGCGAGAAATTACCGCGATTCAAGTGCGCCAAGCGCGCCATGCCAATCCACTCACCGGGCTGCCCGGCAATATTCTGATCAACGAAACCTTGTCTTCGTATTTATCCCAAGGCAGCGGCTTTGCGGCGGCCTATGTGGATTTAGATAACTTCAAGGCGTTTAACGATGCCTACGGCTACGCCCGCGGCGACCACGTAATTATTTCACTCTCAAGGCTGCTACAGGCCCAGGTAGAGAGTGCGGGTGGCTTTATCGGCCATATCGGCGGCGACGATTTCATGATGCTGCTACCTCTGGGGCACTGGGAAAGCGTGTGCAGGCAGATTCTGCACTCCTTTGAAGTGATGGCGCCTGGATTTTACGAAGAAAAAGACCGCCAGCAAGGGGGCATTTCGATAGAGAGCCGTCAGGGAGGCGTGACGTTCTTCCCCTTTGTCAGTGTTTCCATTGCGGTTAAACCGATTACCGACCCCGCCCCTTGCAAGGCGCTGGAGATCGCCGCGCAGCTCTCGGAACTCAAGCATCAGGCCAAGAAAACCGCGGGTAACAGCCTGTTTGTGGAGCGGCGCGGCTGCTGTGTAGGTGGCTGTCGCTAGGTTGTCACGCAGCCGTAATCAGGGCGTCATGAGAGTGTCCTGCCGCTGTCATATCAAAACATCACTATGGCGTTAACACTTCATAACTCGCTCAGGTGATGCATGCATACTTGTTCGTATGCAATGCGCTGCTGCGCCAAGTGCTGGAACAGCCGCTTAGCAATGGCTTAGTGATGGATTTGCCCTATGCGGCGATGAGCCGCCTGCGCCACGAGCGCCATGCACTAGGCGAAAGCACGTTTATCGAGTGGATAGGCCGTTAACGGCGAGTGATGCAGTAGCGGGTCAACGGCGCTTAGGCCATGATAAGAGCAACACGTTTTTTGGAGCGTTGCCATGTCATTGAGTCGCTGTTCATCTCTTTGTGCGCTGCTCATGCTGCTGCTCTTGGCAGGGTGTGCCAGTAAAGACGTAGCTATGACCCCCGCGCCCAGCCTGCCATCGGGCATCTCGATGGAGCGCGCGTTGATACTCTCCCATGCCCAGCAGGCGATCGGCACGCCTTATCGCTTGGGTGGCAACTCTCCCGACGGTTTGGACTGCTCCGGCCTCGTCGAGATGACCTACCGCGCCGCAGGTATTCGCGTGCCACGCACCGCCGACGGCCAGTTTCGTGCGCTTCCCCAAGTAGATGCCCCACGTCCCGGCGACCTGCTGTTTTTCGGCGATGGCAACAAAGCCACGCACGTTGGCATCTATGGCGGCAATCGTCAGATGATTCATGCTCCCGGCAGTGGCCGAGCGGTGGTCAGCGTGCCGCTGGATATCGACTACTGGCAGCAGCGCTTTTTAGGGGCGGCAGGTCCAGCCCCTTAAATGAGCTGCCAGGGTGATACAGGTCAAGGTATATTTTTCTTATCGCTATACACTCGGACTGTTTTGCCAGCTAATCGTATTTAATTGCCTGGCAAAATGCGGCAAACTTGGTAAATAAAGAGTCTATATAGGCCAATAAAAAAACGAGTACGCCGCTTACCTCCCTGAACGATGTAAATTGAGGCTAAGCAACGCGATGAAAGAGATTCTCCACCGCTTACCGATGCGGTTTAAGTTTGCCCTAGTATTGGTGCTGCCTTTGATAGCGCTGGGATGGTTTGCTGCCAGTGGTGCCATTGCCCGGCAGGCAGCGGTTAACGAGCTGTCACGTATGCAAGCACTAACTGCACTGGCTCAACAGGCAGGGGGCTGGGTACATCAAGTGCAGCGGGAGCGCGGCATGACGGCTGGCTTTTTAGGCAGCCAGGGAAAGGTGTTCGGAGATCGGTTGCGCCAGCAGCGTTCAGATACGGATGCTGCTGCGGAAGCTTTTTTCCAACAGCGTGATCAACTTGATGCAACGCTGCTGACCTCCACGATCAGCTCTCAGTTGGCTGCGGTTGAGCAACAATGGCAGCAAAACCAGTCGCTGCGTGACCAGGTAGACCTGCTTAGTGTGGCAACACCGGAAGCGCTAGGCCACTATACAGGGCTTAATAGCTTGCTGATGGTACTCGTTGGCGAGCTTGCCCACTTAACGGGAGAGGGCGCGATTACCCGTCAACTGGCAGCCTATTATAATTTGTTAGAGGCAAAAGATTTGGCAGGTATTGAGCGTGCGCTTCTTTCAAATGTATTTGCTGCCGATGCGATGCCTGAAGCGACCCTGCAGCGTCTCTTGTCATTAATAGGTGAGGAACGTGCATTTCTAGAAACTTTTCGTGTCTTATCTGGTGCTGCTAACCGTGAGGCACTGGAGGCAGCTTTGAGTGGCCCGGAGGTTGAGCGCGTGCTGGAGCGGCGCGCACTAGCGATTCAGCAAACGGCAGGCTACGGGGTAAACCCAGAAGAGTGGTTCGATTGGCAAACAGTAAAAATTGGCCGCTTAAAGGCGCTGGAGGATAGTGTGTCTGCATCTATCGTGAGCACCGCTGATGAGCTTAAGCGCCAAGCACAGCGAGATCTATGGTGGTACTTAGCGATTGCTGTAGTGACTGCTGTAATTGCCATTGGCATGGCAATACTCATTGTTCGCACCATAACGAGACCGCTTCAGCGAGCGTTAGTAAGCATTGCGGAACGCGGCGATGACTTGACGCAGCGCCTGCCGGTGCCCGGTAGTGATGAGCTTTCTAGGCTTTATCAAGCGGTAAACGATGCGTCAGCGCAAACAGAACAGTTGATTGCTGAAATGAAGCGCAATGCACAGTCGGTAGCGCTTGCCAGCAATGAAATTGCTCAGGGCAACCAAGATCTTGCTCAGCGCACTGAGGAGCAGTCAGCGTCACTCGTGCAGACAGCTTCCAGTATGGAGCAGATGACCGCCACCGTGCGGCAAAATGCGGATAACGCACACCAAGCTCAGCGTATGACTGGTGGCGTTGCTAACCAGGCACAAGAAGCTACTGAGGTGGCAATGCAGGCCCGGCAGGCAATGCAGCACATTCATCAGGCGAATGAGCAAGTGACAACCATCGTAACGGCTATCGATAATATTGCCTTTCAAACTAACCTATTGGCACTGAACGCATCGGTAGAGGCGGCGCGTGCTGGCGAGCATGGGCGAGGGTTTGCAGTAGTCGCTGATGAGGTACGTAAGTTGGCAAGCCGCAGTGCCGAAGAGGCTAGTCAGATCCGCCACTTGGTCAACAATAACGTAGCGCGTATTAACGAAGGTGAAGCGTTAGTTGCCACGACAAGTGACACACTGGAAAAAATTGCTGCGCGTGTGCAGCAGGTGGCGACACTGGTAGACGAGATTGCGACAGCTAGCCATGAACAGTCAGCGGGAGTTGAGCAGATTAGCCATGCGATGGCACAGCTTGAAGATGTTACCCAGCAGAATGCTTCTTTGGTTGAGCAAGTCGCCACGGCAAGCCGCTCGCTAGATGACCAGGCTGAAGAAATGACCACGCTGGTTAGCCGTTTCCGCGTTGCAGAAATATCGCCACGCCATAGTCAGCAGCTTGCCTACAGTTAATGGCGCTAAGTAAAACGCGAAAAAGGGAACCCTGTGTTCCCTTTTTGTGAGGGAGAGGGGCGTTGGCTTATGTCTGCTGAGGCTAAAGTAGCACGTTGATTTAACGCTATTTAATCTAAAACATATGTAGCAAGACGGTGTTAATATAATCGAAAGCCATTAAATTTAACCAGCTTATACGAGGAGAGCAGAGACGTATGCGCCCGCCCTTGAACGACTCGAAGGAGCAGTCTTTGCCTCACCCCGCTGCCCAAGCAGTATCTTGGCCGTTTAGCGCCGCCACAATGTCAGTGACCGATTCTAGTACGCTTTTAGCGCCTGCTGAATCGGCGTTTCGCTACGCTAATGAGGCCATCATCATTACCGATGCTGATAATCTTGTGGTGGATGCTAATCCAGCCTTCTGCGAGCTAACGGGGTTGGCGCTGAGTGAAATTCGAGGCCGGTCGCCGGAAGCGTTTAGCATTTTGCCACTTGATGATAGTCGCACCACGCGTCTGTTACGCGAGGAGCTTCAACTGCGTGACCGCAGTAAAAGTCAGATTAGTTATCGTAGCCACGACGGGCAGTTTTACCCCGGTATGATGTCAATTAACCGGGTACGGGATGAGCAGGGTCGAATTGATCATCATGTGATTGTGCTGGCAGATCTTTCTGCCATTCCTTCCCACGCCCGTCACTTGAACCGTGAAGTCTATTTTGATGCGTTAACAGGGCTGCCAAACCTGCAGCTGCTAACTCAGCTTATCCAAGAGTCTATTCAGCATTCGGAACATCGGCAGCTACCGCTGGCGATTTGTTCTCTGGATATTGATCACTTCCAAGCCATTAATGATCGCCTTGGCCCCCAGATAGGCGATACGTTATTATCAGCATTCGCGCAGCGCATCAGTCATCTGCTGTTTGGTGATGATGTACTTGCTCGTATTGGCGGTGATGAGTTTGTACTGCTGCTTCACCATGGTGTCGAGGACTCGTTTTTTGAAAAGCTGTTGGCCTCCATTCGCCAACCGCTAATCGTTGAAGGCCAAGCAATTTACCTGACTGCCAGTTTAGGCGTTACTTCTTACCCAAGCGATCATGCTCAAGGCGATGTGCTTTTGCGCCATGCCAACCAAGCTATGTATCGCGCCAAGCAGCGCGGCCGGGATACCTACCACCTTTTTGATCCTACCCATGACCTTCTGCTTCAGGTACGCCATGAGCAGCGTCAGCGCTTTATGGATGCACTAAAGCATGGCGAACTACGACTTTTCTATCAGCCGCAGGTAGATATGCGCAGCGGCCAGGTTGTGGGTGTTGAGGCATTAATTCGCTGGCAACATCCCGAGCGTGGGCTGTTATCTCCTGGGCAGTTTTTGTCAACTATAGATGCCACCCCGCTGGAAGTGGATCTAGGCGAGTGGGTGTTAGAGCATGCGCTACAACAGCTGACTCAGTGGCAAAATGACGGTATTGAAATGCCGATTAACGTCAATATCAGCCCTACGCACCTTTTAGTGAGCAACTTTAGCCAACGCTTAGCAGAGCTGCTTGCCCGCTACCCTACGGTGTCGCCTTCACTGTTAAAGCTGGAAGTATTGGAAAGTGCGGCAATGCATGATGTGAAAGCTGCGCTAAAAAATATGGCTAGTTGCCAAGCGCTAGGAGTCAGTTTTGCCATTGATGATTTTGGTACTGGGTTTTCGTCGTTAACTCATTTACGCCAACTGCCTGTCAGTCTAATTAAAATTGATCAAAGCTTTGTGCGCGATATGCTGAGCGACCAGGATGACATGGCAATTGTCGAAAGCGTTATTTATATGGCGAATCGCTTTAAACGTCCAATGCTGGCCGAAGGCGTAGAGACGCTTGAGCATGCCAAGGCGCTAATGGCGCTGGGATGTGAGTTAGCCCAAGGGTATGGTATTGCTCGGCCAATGCCACCAGAAGCCGTATCAGAGTGGCTAACACATTGGACCCAGCGTCATGAGTGGCGAGCGTTAGCCACGCTATAGTCGCTCAAATGATTTAGCGTTTAAGCTGTCTGCTCGGGCGGCTCGTCATTGGCAGGCTCACTATCATGCTCACCACGCGCTTGGTTCATCTCGCTCTGTTTTTGTGCGGCCTCTAGCTTTGCTTCGAGTAAATACTGCCGTGCTTGAGCGGCAACTTGCAGATCCTTTGGCGATGGATCAGCTGGTGCCATGGCGGCTGCAATCACTGTCTGCATCTTTTCGACTGTAGCTTGTGGATCGCCAGGAACCGGACCGTAATCAATCGGCACCTCACCGGCTACTGCATAGCGTTTGCCGTCTGGGCCGACCTCATAATCGTAAGAAGCACCGCCTGTGTAGGGCCCGCCTGCTGTTTGATGAGCCATTTCATGCTGGCGCACTTCTCGATCTGTCTGCTTTAACTGCTCAAGTTGCTGAATCTCTTCCGGGGCTAACGGAGTGCCATCAGGGCGAGTAGGGCCCGCCGTCTTTTCGCTACTCTCTGTACGCTCGTCTGTCTCTTTGCTTGGCTCAGCGTTGGAAAGCGGGCCGTCGGCCTTAGAGCGTTGACTGCTAGCCTCGTTCCGCTCGACCCGCGGAGTAGGCAGGTTGGAAGCCGACCAAGTCGCAGTGGAGCCGGAAAACGCATTTAAAGCAGAAATATCCATAAGCGATTACCCCGGCTTATTCATGAGGCCGGCCCGAAAACGAAGATAGCGGATGGTATTCTCTTGAAAATTCAGTGTGTTCCGCCAAGAATCTGAACCAAGAGAGCCATCCGCTATGGGTGAAAGCCTATCCACCTGGACG
>NZ_JAMXSJ010000038.1:0-31627 GCF_024124725.1 Halomonas sp. Ps84H-12
GTGGCATTGCCGGGTAGCTATGGTCGGACGGGATAACCGCTGAAAGCATCTAAGCGGGAAGCCCCCTTCAAGATGAGACATCCCTGAGACCTCGAGTCTCCTAAAGGGCCCAGCGAGACCAGCTGGTGGATAGGCACGGTGTGGAAGCGCTGCAAGGCGTTGAGCTAACGTGTACTAATGGCCCGTGAGGCTTGACCCTATAACACCCAAGGGGTCTGGTCGCAGTGATAACGAAACCGGATACGCAGCAGCAAGCCAAGGCGCTTGCTGACAAGAGGCGATCACAAAACACGTCAATGACGCACCAGCATGATATGCATTACCCGTTACGCCTGACGACCATAGCGAGCGTGAACCACCTGATCCCATGCCGAACTCAGCCGTGAAACCGCTTAGCGCCGATGGTAGTGTGGGGTCTCCCCATGCGAGAGTAGGTCATCGTCAGGCACTTATACCGCAAAAAACCCAGCCAAACGGCTGGGTTTTTTGTTTTTCTATGTGTCGTTTTATGTCCGTGTTTTTATGTCAGAATGTGAACTCCAAGGAGGAGCGCTATGACACAAATGCAATGGGATCAGTTACTTTCCCCTCGACGCCTTCACGATAAACGAACAGATAGCACCCGGGAAATTGGGCGTAGCCCCTTTCATAAAGATCATGATCGCATTGTCTTTTCCGGCTCTTTCCGACGCTTGGGGCGTAAAACCCAAGTGCACCCTCTGACTGAAAACGACCATATTCACACACGTTTAACCCACTCCCTTGAAGTTGGCTGTGTCGGCCGCTCTCTTGGAATGATTGTGGGCGAGCTGCTGCGTGACCGCCTCCCTGACTGGATTACCCCCGCTGATTTGGGCGTTATTGTGCAAACGGCGTGTCTGGGTCATGACATCGGTAACCCGCCCTTTGGTCACGCCGGTGAGTACGCGATACGCGACTGGTTTCGCCGTGCCCAGGGAAGTGGCCTGCTGGAGGGCTTATCAGAGGCAGAGCGCGAAGACCTGCTGACCTATGAAGGCAACGCTCAGGGCTTTCGCGTGATTACCCAGATTGAGTACAACCAGTTTAACGGCGGCATGCGCTTATCGGCGGCTACGCTCGGCACGCTGCTGAAATACCCCTGGACGGTACGCTATAGCGGCCGGGCGGGTAAGTTTGGCTGCTACCAGTCAGAGCAGGCGCTGTTAAAAGAGGTAGCAGATGCGGTTGGGCTACTTCCCCAAGGGGAGCAGCGCTGGTGTCGCCACCCATTGGCTTGGCTTGTCGAAGCGGCAGATGATATTTGCTACGCCTTGCTAGACCTGGAAGACGGTCTGGAGATGGGCATTCTTCGCTACGAGGAAGTGGTTGAGATTCTGCGTCAAATTGCCGGTGAGTTCCCACCGGAGTATGCCGAGATGCAGCGTAAAAATGTCTCGCAACGCCGCCGTATCGCCCTACTCAGAGGCGCTGCCATGGAGCGGGCCGTAAACGATGTGGGGGCTGTATTTGTACAGCATGAGCAGGCGCTACTCAGCGGTACCCTCAGCGAAGACTTGTTAGAGCTGTGTCACCCGGATTTAGGTTGGGGTGTGCAGTCCGCCAAGCAGCTGGCTCGTGAGCGTATTTTCCAGAATGAGCGCAAGGCGAAGCTGGAGATTGGTGCTTACACCACGCTGGGTATCCTGTTAGAAGCATTTGTCGGTGCGGCCCATGAGCTGCACCACACCGGGCAAAGCTCTTTCAAGCACCAGCGGGTGCTGGCGTTAATTGGTGAGAATACCCCGCTACCCTCATGGACACTCTATGACAGTTACCGGCGAATGCTGGACTTCATTGGCGGGATGACCGACCACTATGCAGTCGATCTTGCTCAAGAGATGGGCGGCCGCTTACGCGGCGACTGAGCCATCCATTAAACGGACGGCTGGCGGAGATGCTTGAGCTCCATCAGCCGTGCTCGTTCCAGCAGAATGTGGATGACCTTATCGTGAATGGCATCGCTCATCTGTCCTGGGGTTAATTCGGTAAGCTGGCGGGCAAGCTGCTCGCCGCTCACTACCAAGATATCTGACGCAGCTTCGCTTGTGTCGATTTCCCAACCGGGAAGCACTAACACCCCTTTGACCGGCACCGGTACACCACAGCGGCGCTCTAACCACTGGCTGAGCCAGTTAACGCCTTGCCGCGTTTTATGCAGCGGCCGCCGTTCCTGCCAGTGGGGGAACCGCAAACGCTCACGTTCAACCGCCACGCAGTTAAGCTCTTTACCATCGGTGCCGATGGCCAGCGTTCTAGCCCGTGTTTCCACAACAAAAACGCCATGGGGGGTCACGACCACATGGTCAATGGTGAAACTATCAGTAGGAACGTCATGAAAAACGTAATAAGGGTGTGCCTCAGGCCGTACTAGGCGCTCCAGCTCCTGCCCCACCGCCAACTCGCAGGCAAGCCCCAGCTTTAAGCGTCGAATGCGCTGGTAGTCACGTATTAGCAGCAGCGAAAACGCCAGCACCAAAATGGTACTTAGCAAGCCGTAAAGCGCCCACTCTACCCAGTCTTGTTTATCGACAAACAGCATACGGCCCATGCCATATACTAGCGGCGCTAACGTGACTAATGGCCCCAGGGTGCCATTTAGGAACAGGCTAGAAAAGGCTTGGTCGAGCCTATGACGAAGGGCCTGACCAGGTTCGCGCAGCGGTGCATCAAAGGGTGAGTGTACGCGGGCATCATGAAGACTACGCAAGGCTAATACAATGCCGCCCATGGCTGCCATGGGGAACAAGAAGATGAGCGGTAGTAGGTATTCCAACCAAACCATTGTCGTAACTTGCCCTTTAGCCATGAGCTTAAGGTCGTGCATCGTGTTATATGGCGATGCATCAACCGCCAGCTAATTTTACCTGATAACCCATTGAGGTTAAGGCATCGCGAAGTGTTTCGCGATGATCGCCTTGAATTTCAACCACGCCCTCTTTAACTGCACCACCCGTACCACAGCGCTGTTTAAGCGTTTTGGCCAGCGTCTTAAGCTCTGCATGGGCCAGTGGGAGACCGCTGATAGTCGTCACGCCTTTTCCTTTACGCCCGCTGGTTTCACGGCGGATGCGCACAATGCCATCTAATGCGGCAAGACGCTCTTGCTCGCTGGTGTCTTCGCAGCAGCAATTATCAATAGGGGCTCGGCAGTCGGGGCAAGTTTTGCCATGTTCAGTGGAGTAAACAAGGCCACCTAGCTGATCACGTAATGAAGCCATACTATTTCTCTGTTGAGTGATGAAGCATTGCGGCCTGCCATCGCTCGTGGGTCAGTTGTTCAACAACGGCAGGCAGTTGGTACATGTTGCTAATCATAATAGCGCCTTCCGGTGTTGCTTCGGCATCGGGGAAGCGATTCAAATGAATCACTGTCATGCCCGCTTGCAGAGCTGCTTGAACGCCAACTAAGGCGTCATCGATCGCTATGCAGTCTTTTGCCGCAAACCCCATGATACTGGCTGCGTGAAGATGTAAACAGGGCTCTGGCTTCCAACAGTTAGCGGTGTAGCCACTAAATAGACGGTGAGCAAAGTAATGGCTAAGCCCTGTGGCATTGAGTGCGGTGCGAATCTTCGTTTCTGGCCCGTTCGATACCACCGCGCTTGGATAGCGTGATAGGGCGTCAAGTGATTCCCGGGCACCGGGAATGGTGGTTAACTCATTGGCTAACCGGTCTGCCAGATTGGCCCGCATGGTTTGTTCCATGTGGTTTAACCGGTCCGCATCTACTTCACCGTAGCGGGTTTGAAGTTCTGCCACAATGCGTCGGAAGCGGGCACCACGAAACTCTCCTAGGTAATCGGAGGAGGCAAACGGTAGGCCCACCGTATTGAGGCCGCGCGCCATCTCTTCAGCAAGCAGGGGTTCGCTATCGACGAGGGTGCCATCACAATCAAACAGCAGAAGTGGAAGCGGCATGGGAATTCCTTGCAGCGTTACAAGCGCTACTCGCGTTAATTAAGCCGACTAGACTGCTATTGAACGAGATTTTTGGGACTTTGTGAACACTGTTTTATAATTTTTTACGGTTAGCCCGCCTCTAGGTGCCATTTATCCATGTCATCACTAAGTTAACTACCCGGTTTTTAAGGCAATCTATGTTAATCGCTAGGAGAAGAGCTATAGTGGTTAGGCGACGCCGCAATAACTACAAAATGGAGATGTATATGCGATTCAACCCCTGGTTACTCTCATTTGTATTTGGTACCGCGCTGATGGCCTCTTCGGCTAGCGTGTTGGCAGAACCTGAGGCCAACGCCGATAGCGAGCAGCACCAAGCGCTGGATGATGCGGCGCTAGAAGAGAAGTACGGTATTAAGGCAGGTTCTGTTCAGCGCGATGAGCAGCCTTCCTCTGATATATCGGCTTCGGAAGCGTCTAGTGCTGAAGAGAACGCTGACACGGCCGAAGTCGATAGCAGCACTGAGGCAAAGAACACTGGCTCTGACACCGAGGGCAGCAGCGCTGAGACGGAGAGCATCAGTACGAATGCCGAAAGTGAGAATACCGAAGGTGGCACAGGTGGTACTGGTAGCGCTGAAGATGCGATTGAAAGCGGTGAAGATGAGCAGAGTAACGACGATAACGAGTAACCTACCGCCGTTAGCGGGAGAGGCGTCGTGAGTTGGTTCTACTGCGTAGATGGCAGGCTTTCATCGCTTTTCTGGCTGGTAATCCACCAGGGGGCGTACTGACCACTCATCGCGCTGAAAAACGCTTTTTGCATTACGAGGCCAGCTTTTATGCTGGCCTCAATTTTTTCGGTCACCATGCGCTGGTTTTCGCGCATCATAGTGAGAGCTGCCTGGTGAAGAAATGTGGGGTGGCGCTCTCTAGTAATAGCCTATTGGTGCTGCATTGCAACAAAAAAGGCGGCCCGAAGGCCGCCTTAGCGTCGCTAATTGCTTAGCTGCTTACTTAATTTTAGGAGCCAACTCGCCGCGCTCGTAGCGCTGGAACATCGCCTCCAGGCTAATCGGCTTGATTTTGCTCGCGTTGCCAGCAGTGCCAAAGGCTTCGTAGCGGGCAATACACAGATCACGCATAGCGGTGACCGTTTCTTTTAAGAATTTGCGCGGATCAAACTCTGACGGATTCTCTGCCATAAAACGGCGCACAGCACCGGTGGACGCTAGGCGCAGATCGGTGTCGATGTTCACCTTGCGCACGCCATGCTTGATGCCTTCGACGATTTCCTCAACCGGTACGCCGTAGGTTTCCGGAATTTGACCGCCGTAACGGTTGATCACTTCCAGCCACTCCTGCGGCACCGAAGAGGAGCCGTGCATGACCAGATGGGTATCCGGGATGCGCGCGTGGATCTCTTTGATACGCTGAATGGAAAGCGTGTCGCCGGTCGGCGGCTTGGTGAATTTATACGCGCCGTGGCTGGTGCCAATGGCAATCGCCAGCGCGTCGACCTGAGTCGCCTTTACAAACGCAGCGGCTTCTTCGGGGTCGGTCAGCAGCTGTTCCATATCCAGCTTGCCTTCGGCACCAATGCCGTCCTCTTCACCAGCCATGCCGGTTTCCAGGCTACCCAGGCAGCCCAGCTCGCCTTCTACAGAGACGCCACAGGCGTGGGCCATTTCTACTGCGCGACGAGTAACGTCAACGTTGTAGTCGTAATCCATCGGCGTCTTGCCATCTTCACCCAGCGAGCCGTCCATCATGACGGAGGAGAAACCGAGCTGGATAGAGCGCTGGCATACCGCAGGGCTGGTGCCGTGATCCTGGTGCATCACTACCGGAATATGCGGGAACTCTTCCACCGCTGCCAAAATCAGGTGGCGCAGGAAAGGGGCACCCGCGTATTTGCGCGCGCCAGCGGAGGCCTGCACGATCACCGGAGAGTCGGTAGCATCGGCGGCTTCCATGATAGCCCGCATTTGTTCAAGGTTGTTGACGTTGAACGCGGGGATACCGTAGCCATATTCGGCGGCGTGGTCGAGCATCTGGCGCATGCTAATTAAAGCCATGGGGTCACCTTATAGGTTGTCAGTGTGAACGGGTGCAGTGAGCGTGCAAGTTCAATTATTACGTATTAGCCGCGCTTGGCCGCAGCTTCAAGTGCAGCAACAGCCGGTAGCTGTTTGCCTTCAACGTACTCTAAAAACGCCCCGCCACCGGTGGAAATATAGGAAATACGGTCGGCAATGGCGTATTTATCAATCGCAGCGAGCGTGTCACCGCCACCGGCAATGGAAAATGCGCGGCTGTCAGCAATGGCATGGGAGAGCTCCTCGGTGCCTTTGCCAAACTGATCAATCTCAAAAACGCCCACGGGGCCGTTCCACAAAATAGTGCCAGCATCTTTGAGCAGGCTGGCCAAGTGGGCGGCGGTGTTCGGGCCGATATCCAGAATCATCTCGTTATCAGCGACCTGGTCCACCGGTTTCACCACTGCTTCTGCGGATTCAGAGAACTCCGTTGCCACAACAACGTCAGTGGGCAGCGGAATAGAGACTTTCTCCATTAGCGCTTTGGCTTGACCGATCAGGTCGGCTTCGTAGAGCGATTTGCCCACATTATAGCCTGCCGCCGCGATAAAGGTGTTGGCGATCCCGCCGCCGACGATAAGCTGGTCGCACTTATCAGAGAGTGCGGTCAGCACGTCGAGCTTCGTGGAGACCTTGGAGCCGCCTACAATAGCCGCCATCGGGCGCGCCGGGTTCGCTAAGGCTTTCTCCAGTGCGTCTAGCTCTTGAGCCAGCAGCGGGCCGGCACAAGCGGTGGGCGCAAAGCGGGCCACGCCGTGGGTAGAAGCTTGAGCACGGTGGGCGGTGCCGAAGGCATCCATCACGAAGATATCGCACAGTGCGGCGTACTGCTTGGCCAGCTGTTCGTCGTCTTTCTTCTCGCCGTTATTGAAGCGCACGTTCTCAAGCAGCACCACGTCGCCGTTGCTGAGCGTGGGCGCGGTGTCGAGGTAGTCGTCGACCAGTTTGACGGGGCTACCCAGCAGCTCGCCAAGGTGTTCGGCCACGGGAGCTAAGGAGAACTCCTCAGCAGGCTTGCCTTCCGTGGGGCGGCCCAGATGGCTCATCAGCATCACTTTAGCACCCGCTTTGGCCGCTGCTTGAATGGTCGGCAGTGCGGCGCGAAGGCGGGCATCGCTGGAAACACGGCCGTTTTTGATCGGCACGTTCAGGTCTTCACGAATCAGCACGCGCTGCCCTTCCAGGGGCAGATCGGTCATTTTTTGCACGTTCATGTGAGCGGTTTCCTCGTGTTCAAGCGAATGTAAGAGCGCTAGGTGATGCTACCCATCAATTAGCGAAACGTTGCCAAACGCTGGCTGATATCCAGCATACGGTTGGCAAAGCCCCACTCGTTATCAAACCAGCACAGCAGCTTGATCAAGCGTGTGCCAGCCACCCTGGTTTGGGTGGCGTCTAGAATGCCAGAGCGGGGGTCATGATTAAAATCGATCGATGCCATGGGGGCTTCGGTATAGCCTAGCACCCCTTGTAAGCGCTGCTGGCTGGCGCTGTGTAGCAGCGCGTTCACCTGGGCGGCACTGGTATCGCGACGTACGGTCAGCGCGGCATCCATGGCCGAGACGTTAATGGTGGGTACCCGCACGTGCAGGCACTCAAAACGCCCGGCCAGGCTCGGCATCAGGCGGCTGATACCCACTGCCAAGCCGGTATCCACCGGCACGATCGACTGCATGGCGGAGCGGGTCAGGCGCAGGTCGGTTTGATGATACGCATCGATCACCGGCTGGTCGTTCATCGCCGAGTGAATCGTGGTGGTAACGCCGTGCTCCAGACCCAATGCTTCATCCAGCACGGTAAGCAGCGGCACCAAGCAGTTCGTGGTGCAGGACGCCGCAGAGAGAATGCGCTGGGTGGGGGTAAGCTCATGCTCGTTGATGCCCCACACGATGGTGGCATCCACATCGTTTTCAGCGGGCTGGGAGAACAGCAGCCGCTTGGCCCCAGCCGTTAAGTGCTGCTCGGCGGTGGCGCGATCCTTAAAGCTACCCGAGCACTCCAACACTAGGTCGATATCCAACTCACCCCAGGGCAGCGCTTGCGGGTCGCGTTCGCACAGCACGTGGATGCGCTGGCCGTTGACGAGCAGAGCGCTGCCATCGTTGTCCACCTCACCAGGGAAACGCCCGTGGGTGGTGTCGTAACGGGTGAGATAGGTGATGGTGGCGAGGTCAGAAAGCTCATTAATCGCCACCACCTCAAGTTCTGGGTGTTGGCGTTCCACCAGTGCTCTCAGCACGCACTGGCCAATGCGCCCATAACCATTGATAGCAATGCGATATTTAGCGGAAGCGTTCGCCATGATGCGATGCAGCTCTTGAACAAAGTGGCCCGATGATAACGCATTTCATCGGGGGTTGCTTATCCCGCCCCTAGCCCCACCAGTTGCCAAGCAAGCGGTAGCAGCAGAGCGGTAAAAATCCCGGTGAGGCTCATTCCGAGCGAGGCGAACGCTCCGGCGGTCGGACTGATATCGAACGCGCGCACGGTGCCGATGGCGTGACCATTGAGCCCCAGCGCAAAGCCGATGATACGTTCGTCATGAATGTGCAGTAGCCTCGCCAATAGACTCACGAAAGGAATGGTCAGCACCCCCGTCACCAGCAGCGCGCCCATGAGGAGTGCTACGCTGCCGCCAAGTTGTTCCGTGATGCCGATGGCGATGGGCGCCGTCACCGATTTGGCCGCGATCGAGGCCAAGATCTCCGGACCCGCGCCGAGAAGCCAAGCAATGCCAAGAGCGTAACAAGCGGCCAGAGTGGCAGCGATAGGCAGGCAAGCCGCCAACGGCTGCCACAGCGCACGAATGCGCGGTAGCTGTTGGTAAAGCGGCATGCCCAACGCCACGGTGGCTGGACCTAGCAGGACCGTCAGCCAGGTTGCGCCTTGCTGATAGGTGGCATACGGCAAGCCCAACAAGGCCAGCGTCGCGGCCAGCAGCAGAGCAGCGATCAAAATCGCCGGGAGCCAGGAGGGTTTACCCAAGCGCGTGAAAAGGGCGCTGCCCACAAGGTATGCGGCCAAGGTAAGCCCAACGGCCAATAACGGCGTGGCGGTCAAGGTAGGCAGCAAGCTAGTCGGCATGGCGGTGCCCCATCAATCGCTTGAGCAGCCACAGTGTCGTGAACACACTCAGTAGCGTCCCCAGCAGCAGAGCCGCCACGATGGCCAGCCACTGGCTTGCCAGTTCATCGAGAATGAAGAACACGCCTACCACGCCTGGCATGATCAGCATGGCCAAAAGTGCGATCAGCGGTTGGGCGGCGGCGGCAAGGCTAGCAGGTACTCTACCGATAACGGCAAGAGTGATGCACAGCAGTAGCATGCCCACCACTCCAGAAGAAATAGGTAAACCGGAGAAGTGGATCACGACTTCTCCGATTATCCAGTAGCTAATTAGCCATAAAAGGCCGTTTAGCGCGGGCATCGTAATGCCCGCACCAGGCGCCGTTTGAGCGAGGGGTTAACCCAGCAGCTCATTGGCTTGTTTGACGATGTTCTCGACGGTAAAGCCGAAGTGCTTGAACAGCTCGCCCGCGGGTGCCGACTCACCGTAGGTGGTCATGCCAATCACGCGGCCGTCGAGGCCCACGTACTTGTACCAGTAGTCGGCGTGGCCCGCTTCGATGGCGATACGCTTGGTCACGGCTTTGGGCAACACGCTTTCACGGTAGTCGGCATCTTGGCCGTTGAAGCGGTAAGCGGACGGCATGGAGACCACGCGCACGGCTTTACCTTGCTGCTCCAGCTCGGCCGCGGCATCCATCGCCAAGGCGACTTCGGAGCCGGTCGCGATCAGGATGAGGTCCGGCGTGCCGTTGCACTCTTTGAGTACGTAAGCGCCGCGCTGAATGGACGCCAACTGCGCCTTGGTGCGCGCCTGATGCGGTAGGTTCTGACGTGAGAGCACCAGCGCCGTCGGGCCGGAGTGGCGCTTGATTGCGGCATCCCAGGCGGCAGCGGTTTCCACTGCGTCACAGGGGCGCCAGGTATTCAAATTCGGCGTAGTACGCAGGCTGGTGAGCTGCTCGATCGGTTGGTGGGTCGGGCCATCTTCACCCAGGCCGATGGAGTCGTGGGTAAATACGTAGATAGCCTGCTGGCCCATCAATGCCGCCATGCGCACGGCATTGCGCATGTACTCCATGAAAATCAAGAAGGTTGCGCCATAAGGCACGAAACCGCCGTGTAGAGCGATACCGTTCATCACTGCGCCCATGCCGAATTCACGCACGCCGTAGTGGAGATAGTTGCCGCTGGCATCGTCTGGAGTGATCGCCTTGGCGCCCTTCCAGAACGTCAGGTTGGAAGGCGCCAAGTCAGCGCTGCCACCGAGCAGTTCCGGCATTTGCGGGCCAATCACGTTCAGTGCTTCGAACGATGCTTTACGCGAGGCAATGCTGTCCCCTTTTTCTTGCGCCTGCTCGATCAATGCCGTCGAGGAGAGCTCGGCGGGCAGCTGTGCCTTCATGCGGCGCTCGAACTCTCGCGCCTCGGTCGGGAAGGCTTCCGCATAGCGAGCAAAGCGGGCGTCCCACTCTTGCTGACGCTGTTTGCCAGCGTCGCGAGCATCCCAGGCAGAGTAGATCGGCTCGGGGATATGGAACGGCGCGTGCTCCCAGCCCAGCTGTTGGCGCGCCAGGGCTACTTCGTCATCACCCAGCGGTGCGCCGTGGGCTTCTTCTTTGCCTTGCTTGTTGGGCGCCCCAAAACCAATGATGGTTTTACAGATGATCAGAGTCGGCTTGTCGTCGTGGCTCTTCGCCAGTTCGATGGCTGCTTTGATCTCGTCAGGCTTGTGGCCATCGACGTTGGGCACCACGTGCCAGCCATAGGACTCGAAGCGCTTGGCAGTATCGTCGGTGAACCAGCCGTCGACTTCGCCATCGATGGAGATGCCGTTGTCGTCGTATAGCGCAATGAGCTTGCCTAGCTGCTGAGTGCCCGCAAGAGACGCCGCTTCGTGGGAGATACCCTCCATCAAGCAGCCATCACCCAGGAAACACCAGGTGTGGTGGTCGACGATGGTGTGGCCGGGGCGATTGAACTGCGCGGCCAGCGTTTTCTCGGCAATGGCGAAACCGACCGCGTTGGCAAAGCCTTGGCCCAGCGGGCCAGTGGTGGTTTCGATGCCAGGAGCGTAGCCGAACTCCGGGTGGCCAGCGGTGGGCGAGTGCAGCTGGCGGAAGTTTTGCAGCTGTTCCAGGCTGAGTTCGTAGCCGCTCAAGTGCAGCAGCGAGTAGAGCAGCATGGAGCCGTGGCCATTCGACAGCACGAACCGGTCGCGATCGGCCCACTTGGGGTCTTCGGGGTTGTGCTTGAGGTAGTCATTCCACAGCACCTCGGCAATATCAGCCATACCCATGGGGGCGCCAGGGTGGCCGGATTTGGCCTTCTGAACGGCATCCATGGAAAGGGCGCGAATGGCATTGGCCAGCTCAAAACGGGACGGCATGGGGGTGCTCCTCGCCTGAAAACGGAAAGAATAAAGGCGCTATTGTCGCTGACTTCCCCGGCGGCGGCAAATTCTCAGGGGTACGTTGTGGGAAGAACCCCCAACAGCGTGTAGACTCTGCCTCCCGAAGTGGTGGTGAACGTCACGGTGCCGCTTCTTTATACGGGCAGGGAACCTCCTGCCATGATTTCCTGCTGATGCTGCGGTCATAACGAAGCAGCCGTCATACAGAGGGTCGAGTGCGCGATGAGCGAATATTCCCTGTTTACCTCCGAGTCCGTTTCCGAAGGCCATCCCGATAAGATTGCCGACCAGATTTCAGACGCGGTGTTAGATGCCATTATCGCCCGGGATAAACAGGCCCGCGTTGCCTGTGAAACGATGGTGAAGACGGGCGTTGCCATTATTGCCGGTGAGATCACCACCTCCGCGTGGGTGGATCTAGAGACGCTGGTGCGTGATGTGATTACCGATATCGGCTACACCTCTTCTCAGGTGGGCTTCGACGGTGCCACGTGCGGCGTCATCAACCTGATTGGCAAGCAGAGTGTCGATATTGCTCAGGGCGTTGATCGTACCAAGCCGGAAGATCAGGGCGCGGGCGACCAGGGCCTGATGTTTGGCTATGCCACGAACGAAACCGATTCGTTCATGCCTGCGCCGATCCACTACTCGCACCGTTTGGTCGAGCGTCAGGCGGAGCTGCGTAAAAACGGCCTGTTGCCGTGGCTGCGTCCGGATGCCAAAAGTCAGGTGACTTTCCGCTATAACGCTGAAGGCCAACCGTGTGGCGTCGATGCGATTGTTCTGTCGACTCAGCACGATCCGGAAATCGATCAAGAAGACCTGCGCAAAATGATTAAGCGTGAAGTCATTGAGCAGGTGATTCCCGCTGAGTGGTTGGATGCCAACACCCAATACCACATCAACCCGACCGGCAAGTTCGTGATTGGCGGCCCGGTGGGCGACTGTGGCCTGACCGGTCGTAAGATCATCGTCGATACCTACGGCGGCATGGCGCGCCACGGTGGCGGCGCGTTCTCGGGCAAAGATCCGTCGAAAGTAGACCGCAGCGCCGCGTACGCTGGCCGCTATGTGGCGAAAAACGTCGTAGCAGCGGGCTTGGCGGACAAGTGCGAGATTCAGGTCTCCTACGCCATTGGCGTGGCCGAGCCGACCTCGGTGTCCATCGACACCTTCGGTACCGGCAAAATCGACGACGCTAAAATCGTTGATCTGGTGCGGGAGCACTTCGATCTGCGCCCCTACGCGATCACCAAGATGCTGGATCTGCTGCACCCGATGTACCGCCTGACAGCGGCTTACGGCCACTTTGGCCGCGAGCCGTTCGAGCACAGCTACAGCTGGGTAGACGACAAAGGCGAAACGCACACCGAGACGTTTACAGCCTTCCCGTGGGAAAAAACTGACAAAGCAGACGCGCTGCGTCAGGCCGCTGGCCTATAAGCTTCCCGTAAGCGCAATGAGCGTCATGGGTTAGCGAAAAGCGCCCCTTGGTTCACGCCAGGGGGCGCTTTTTTTATGGGTCGAAACCGGCTCCGAGAGTGGCTTTCTGCGCATTGCATCTCTGTCAGTTTCATATAAGTTAATTTTAATAAGGGCTGAAAATTTCCCGTTTACCACGTGAGGATGCGTATGTCGGGTCGGCGAATAATAGGAGTGGCGAACCTAGCGGCAGCCTGGTTAATGAGTGTCACTTTTTCCGCACAGGCAGACACCTGCCCCGACTGGCCCGCCGAGCGGCTGGCGCTGGAAACCCAGGCGCTAGCCGAACATATCGAAGTATGGGACCGCGCTTACCATGATAACGGCGAATCGCTGATTGCCGATGAGCTGTACGACCAAGCGCTGGCGCGGTTGGAAAACTGGCAAGCGTGTTTGGATTCACCAACTCCCCACCAGCCGCTTACCCGAGTGACCAGCAGCGACGGTACCCGCACCCATCCGGCCGCCCAAACGGGGCTCACTAAAGCCGATGAGGACGGCATTCGACGCTTTACTAGCCGCCGTGACGATCTATGGATTCAGCCCAAGGTGGATGGTGTGGCGGTGACGCTGCGTTACCAGGGCGGGGAACTCGTCGAGGCGGTTAGCCGTGGAGACGGCGAGCGGGGGCAGGATTGGACGGCGCGGGTTCAGCAACTGCCTGGTGTGCCCGTTACGCTTCCTGAGCCCGTCTCTGCGGTGCTGCAGGGCGAGCTTTACTGGCGGCTGGATAATCACGTGCAGGCACGCCAACCAGGTTCGGGTGCCCGAGGTGCCGTGGCCGGTGCCATGGCGCAGCGCGAGCCGAGCCAAGAGACGCTGAACCGCATCGGTTTATTCGTATGGGACTGGCCGGATGGCCCGACGCAGATGACCGAACGGCTGGCGCAACTGACGGCGCTGGGGTTCGAGACGGCCGATTACACCCATCCGATCAGCGGCCAGGAGGCGGCCGCCGAATGGCGCGAGCGGTGGTTCAACGGCCCGCTGCCGTTTGCCACCGACGGCGTGGTGTTAAAACAGGCTGAGCGCCCCGGCGTGCGCAACTGGTCGTCATCGCCCCCTGAGTGGGCGGTGGCCTGGAAGTATCCGTCTCAGCAGGCGCTAGCCCAGGTGCGCGGGGTGGAGTTTCGGGTGGGGCGAACCGGGCGCGTAACGCCGCTGCTGTGGCTCTACCCGGTGACTCTGGAAGGGCGGCGCATCAGCCGCGTGTCGCTGGGTTCATTGGAGCGCTGGCAGGAGTGGGACGTGCGCCCTGGGGACCACGTGGCGGTGACGCTGGCGGGCCTGACGATTCCTCAGGTAGACAGCGTGGTGTGGCAAACACGTGAAAGAGCCGCCCTAAGCGCCCCGCCGCCCGAGCGTTACCATCTGTTGAGCTGCTTTACGCTAACGCCCGAGCGAACATCAGAATGCAGCGCCCAACTGCTGGCCCGCTTAACCTATCTCAGCGAGCAGCTGGGCATGCGTGGAATTGGCGAAGGCACTTGGCAGGCGCTGATGGAGGCCGGTGTGGTTACGGAACTATTGGGTTGGTTGGCACTAACGCCGGAGCAGCTTCAACAGGCCCACGGTATTGGCGCTACCACCGCCGCAGCGCTGATGGCACAGTTCGACGCGGCGCGCCAAGCGCCCTATGCGACATGGCTGACGGCGCTGGGAATGCCCCCCGGTGGCGACGCTGGGCTGGGCGATTGGTACACCCTCGCGGGTTACTCTCGAACCGATTGGCAAGCCGTGCCTGGCGTTGGCCCGGTGCGCGGCGAAGCGCTCGTTGCCTTCTTCAGCCACCCAGACGTTCAGCGCATGGCCCGCCTGCTGCAGCTGGCGGGCGTCGATGGGTTTTAACCGAGCCCGGTGAGCCGCAGCATCAGCCCCAGATAGAGCGGTATCAACAGCGGTGCCAGCAGCGTGGTGGTGAGTACCGCTAAAGCACCTTTCTGCGGCTGAATGCCCAACTCCATCGCCACGACCACCACGTTAGAGGCCATGGGCACCACGCCAAATAGCAGCAGTGCCATCGCCAGCTCCGGTGCGAGTGGCGTGAACTGCTGGAGCACCAGCACCGCCCCCAGCATTACCAGTGGCCAGAGCAGATAGCGCAGGCCCACGCAGGTCGCCACAAAGCGCGTATCCCACGCGGCGAGGGTGACCTGGCTTAACGTCATGCCAATGATCATCATGCCCAGCAGGGTATAGGTGGCGGGAAAGACCGCTAATGAACTCATCAGTGATTCCGGCAGCGTGGCGTTGAGCGCGTTTAGCAGCAGCGCTAAGAGAAACGCATAGACCAGCGGCAGACGAACAATTTTGGCCAAGCTCTGGCGTACCGAGAAGTGGCCCCGGGCGCTCAAATAAAACCCCACCGTGAACTCATACAGGTTGATGCCCAGCATGCAGAAGAGGTACAGCGTCACCCCTTCCGGCGGTAGCAGAATCAGCGCGACGGGCAGCCCAAAGTAGCCGGTATTACCGGTGCCAGAGGAGAACGCCAGCAGCGCGCCTTCCTGCGGGCCAAAGCGGTGTTGGGTAGCCCAGCGCACGGCCAGTGCCATGGCGCTGACCAATAGAAACATCGCCAGGGTGAGCACCAAATACTCTAAGGTGGGGCCGCCATTCATCAGCGCGCGAAAAATTGTCAGCGGCGCGATCAGGTACACCAACAAGGTAGCAATCGGGCGCGGGTCTATTTTCAACCGTTGGGCGGCAATAAAGCCCAGCCCCACATACCCTATCAGCATAAGCAGCGGGCCCATTAAAGCGCTGGGTGCTAAGTCCATATCTCCTCCTTGATAGACGCGGTGGTGCCAACATGAGCCGAATTGAAGGTCGACCGTGGAATCTTTCATTAGCCGCTGCGCGGCGAAGCAGCGAGAATACCCTAAATAATGATCACGTTACCGCACTGCGAGGACAAACCATG
Organism: Halomonas sp. Ps84H-12; assembly: GCF_024124725.1. NCBI lineage: Bacteria > Pseudomonadati > Pseudomonadota > Gammaproteobacteria > Oceanospirillales > Halomonadaceae > Halomonas > Halomonas sp. Ps84H-12. The sequence goes on from NZ_JAMXSJ010000038.1 coordinate 15,905, forward strand.
AGCAGCCAAGAGCATCCGTTAGGTATTAGCTTTGAATTCTTTCCGCCCAACACCGATGCAGGTCGGGAGAAGCTAATTCACGTGCGTGATGAGCTGGCCGCTCGTAACCCGCGTTTCTTCTCGGTCACCTACGGCGCGGGTGGCTCCACTCAGGCGCGCACTCGGGATATCGTGCGCACCGTTAGCCAAAGTGGCATCACCACGGCGCCGCACCTCTCCTGCATCGGCAGCGAAAAGGCTCAGCTGCGCGACTTACTGGCGCAGTACCGGGAAGAGGGCGTCGATAGCCTAGTGGCCCTGCGCGGTGACATGCCCTCCGGGATGGCCAGTATCGGAGAGCTGCGCTACGCCAATGAATTGGTAGAGTTCATTCGTGACGAGACGGGCGACCACTTTGACATCGCGGTCGCGGCGTATCCGGAATCTCATCCACAGGCCCCCAGCCTCGATAAGGATGTGGAAAACTTTGCCCGCAAGATGAATGCGGGTGCCAACATGGCGATTACCCAGTACTTCTTTACCGCCGATGCCTACTTCCACTTCGTTGATAAAGCGCGTGCGCTGGGCGTCGAGCAGCCGATCATTCCCGGCATCATGCCGATCACCAACTACACCAAGCTGGCGCGGTTTTCCGATGCCTGCGGCGCGGAAATTCCCCGCTGGATTCGCAAGCAGTTAGAAGCCTACGGCGATGACAGCGACGCCATTGCCGCCTTTGGTACCGATGTAGTGACTCGCCTGTGTGAACGCCTGCTGGACGGCGGCGCGCCAGGCCTGCACTTCTACACGCTGAATCAGGCGGCCCCAGTGTTGAAGGTGGTGGATAATCTGAGCTAACGCTGTCGCCTGATGATGATACCGGCCTGCATCTTTGATGCAGGCCGGTTTTTTTATGGTAGTTCTAAAGGTACGAAAAAAAGCCGGAACCTCTCGGTTCCGGCTAGTGCATAGCTTGGCTCTAGTAACGTAACGGTTTACGCAGCGCTTGCCGTTGCCTTGCCTTTGCCACCATGCTGCTTGCGCTGCATGATAAATAGCACCGTACCAATCGCTAAGCCCGCGATGTCGGTGTAGATGCCGCCGTAGATCAAGAACATGGCACCGACCAGCATCACTAAGCGCTGGGGTAAGTTCACCGGACCGAAGAACCACTTCTGAGCCATGCCCGAGAGCAACACAATGCCTAGCGTGGCGGTGAGGCCAACGCGCAGGATCTGCGTGGCGGAGCCTTCCATCAGCATCGCCGGGCTGTAGAAAAACATAAACGGCACGATAAACGCCGCCAAGCCAATCTTGAACGACGCCACCGAGGTGCCCATGGGGTTGTCCCCAGAAATACCGGCGGCTGCGTAAGAGGCCAGCGCCACCGGCGGCGTAATGGCCGAGACCACGGCGAAGTAGAACACGAAGAAGTGGGCAATCAGCGGCTCGATGCCGATGTTGATCAACCCTGGTGCGACCACCGATGCGGCCACTGCGTAGGCCGCTGTGGTCGGCATCCCCATGCCCAACAGAATGCTGATCAGCATCGCAAAGAACAGTGCCAACAGCTGGCTAACGCCCGCCAAGCCCAGCAGCAGCGAAGAGAAACGAGCACCTACACCGGTCAGCGAGATAACGCCGACAATCAAACCTGCACAGGCACAGACGGCGATAATCTGAATCGACATGGTACCGGCAAGCTGAAGCGCTCTCAGAATCGCACGAAGGCCCATTTTGTTAGGGGAGAGCCAGCTCACTACCGCCGCAGAGGCAGTGGCCAGGGTACCGGCACGAATGACCGAGTAACCCATGAACAGCGCAACGATCAAAATGATGATCGGCGCGAACAGGTAGACTTGCTTCACTAGCTTGGAGAACAGCGGAATCTCATCTTTGCGCATGCCGCGCATGCCTTTACGGGCGGCTTCAAAGTCGACCATAAAGTAGATAGAAGCAAAGTAGAGAATGGCGGGGATAATCGCAGCAATAGCGATCTCGGTATAAGGAATACCGGTCACTTCTGCCATGATGAATGCGCCTGCGCCCATGATCGGCGGCATAATTTGGCCACCGGTAGAGGCCGCAGCTTCAATTGCGCCTGCGCTACGGGCCGGGTAGCCCACTTTCTTCATCAGCGGAATGGTCAAAGAGCCTGTCGATACCACATTACCGGCAGACGTACCGTTAATCATCCCCATCAGGCCAGAAGCGAAGATAGCGACTTTCGCGGGGCCGCCGCGAGCACGACCTGCCGCGGCAAAGGCGAAGTTGACGAAGTAGTCGCCCACTTTAGACGCCTGCAAGAAGGCGGCAAAAATGATGAACAGAATAATATAGGTGGACGAGACCGCCGTGGTCGGGCCTAGTATGCCCGCATCGGTATAGACCTGGCTAAAGAAGCGCTGGACCGATAGACCAGGGTAGCCCAGGAAACCAGGTAAATAGGGGCCTGCAAAGACGTAGGTCAGAAACACGGCTGAAATGACGACCAGCGCCAAACCTGCCACACGGCGAGTCAGTTCGAGAATCAGCAGCGAGCCCGCGATGGCGGCCCAAGAGATACCGGGAGGCGCAAATGAGGTGCCGGTGGACATCCGCATGCTGGTGTTAAATGCCATTAGCAGGTAGCCAGCGCTGGCCAAAGCACACACCATTAACACTAAGTCGGCGGGATTAAGGCGGTGGCGTGCCTGACGATAGAACCAAGACAGCACAATCGCGCCTGCTGTGGTGGCCATCAGTGGGTAGCCAAAGTGCAGCGTCTCCACGGCCGGGTCGATGCGCATGGCACCGCCGTTGATGGCCTGCTGCATCAAGAATACTTGCACCAGCGAGTAAACCGCAGGAACCAGCAGCGCATAGCTCACCCATTTCAGCCAAGCAGGGGAGGCCTGCTGGTCATCTTCAGCAAAGCGGGCACCGGCAAACAGCCCGTAACCCAAAATTAATGCACCGGCGATGTGTACGATACGGAACGACCAGGTTTCCATGGGGTACACGTTGAGTGAAAACAGGTGGAAACCTGAATAGGCAATCGCCAGTGCTGCAAATAATAGGAACTGCCAGCCAACGAACAGGCGGCGGTTGGGCTCAACAACTTCTTCATCGACGCCATCAGCAATCGATTCTGGCGTTGATGAAGCAGCTAAGGCGTCATCCTTGAGGCCGTTGGGGTCTTGGTTGGTATTGTGACTCATCAGAGGTCACCCTCACAGCAAAAGCAGAGAAAGGGGGCAAGAGCAAACGCTGCCCCGCCCGACAGGATCGGCAGCGGGGCAGCGCGATGGTGCGTGGAGCTTACTTGATCATGTCGTCAGAGATATCGTAACCGTTCTCTTCGTACCAGCGTGCTGCGCCTGGGTGGAAAGGCAGTACCGTGTTGTGCACGATGTTTTCCGGAATGCTGGTTTCAGCACTGCGGTGTACGTCGCGCATACGATCATTGTTTTCCATGGTGGCTTTCGTGACTTCATAGATGAAGTCTTCCGGCAGGTCACAGCCAGCAATCGCGAAGTTCCACATGGCAACGGCGCGAGCATCCTCTTCCAGCGTGGTGTAAGTGCTAGCCGGGATGGTGAACTCAGCGACCGGGAAGGCGTCTAGCACAGTCGCCAGCTCTTCTTCGGTAAACTCAATAATGTTCACGTCGGTTTGGACTTCCAGCTGGCTAACTGCCGGAATCGGGATGCCCGCAGCGAAGGCGACAACGTCCAGCAGGCCGTCCTGAAGCTGGCCGCCCAGGTCAGACCAGCCGCCATTACGGCGGTCGAAGTTTACGCCCAGGGTTTCCAGCATGGCCGGGAAGTAGGTGTCAGAGGTAGACGCCGCCGGGCCGAAACCGATGCGCGCACCGTCGGGGATGTCGGAAATAGATTCAATACCGGAGCTAGAGAGCGCGGCGATAGAGAACGGGGTTTCATACATCGGGAACAGCGCGCAAACGTTGTCCATGACTAGGCCAGGTGCCAGCGGGCTTTCGCCTTTGATGGCATCAGACGCCGGACCCATAGTGGTTAGGCCAAACGCCATATCGCCACTATGTACTAGCGCCAGGTTTTGGGTAGGGCCACCAGTCACTTCGCCGCCGCCTGAAACACCGAGCTCATCGGCGATGAAGTTTGCCCAGCCAGAGCCATAAACGAAGTAGGTGCCGCCTTGACTTGCCGTACCAACAGTAAAGTTAGTGGGCCATTCAGAGCGGTCCGCATGGGCAGTGCCTGCAGCAAGTAACGCGCTGCCTGCGAGCAGAGCGACAGTTTTGGGCATCGTATTGCGCATGGCGAGATTTCCTAAGCTGTTATTGGGATTATCGTCTGGCGCGTGTGGGACACCGCCAGTGCTTTATCATTAAGCAGCTTATATAGAGCGATACTTGTGCCACATATACGATTTAATATAGAAATCAATGCATTAAGAATTTTCTCTTCAACTTTGGTTGAAAAGCAAAAGCCATTAAGTGTCTGGCTTTGCGCACGCTCTAGATAGGGTGGTGTGCGGTTTTTCACACACTTTTCAAAGGGGGCACCTAGCGATGCAGCCGCTGCACCGCTAGCGAGGGGCGTTATTTGTTTTTACCTGGGTCAAGAATGCGAACCGGCTGCACATCCTGGATTTTTTGCTCATCACGCACCTGATTCACTCGTGTAGTGAGCTCGGGGGTCGCTTCGTCTTCAATGGGCAGCTGTTCGAAGAAATCACAGCTCACGCATTCACGGTAGCGGATGCCGTGCTGCTCCCACGCACGAATGCGGTCCATGGCGGCACAGCGGGGGCAGGTCACGCCTGCAATAAAACGCTTAATACTCGACATACATACACTCCCAACGTGCGGCGGCAACGCCGCCGCACCGGATAAAAATAGCCAGCTTAGGCGGCGCGAATACCGCTATGGCGCAGCAGCGGTTCGACGCTAGGTTCGCGGCCTCGGAAGGCACGGAATAGCTCGGCGGCATCCCGCGCACCGCCTTGCTCCAGAATTTCCTCGCGGAAGCGCTGGCCAGTGTCTGGGTCAAAAATCCCGGCTTCTTCAAAGGCGCTCCAGGCATCGGCAGAGAGCACTTCCGCCCACTTATAGCTGTAGTAGCCAGCGGCGTAGCCGCCTGCAAAGATGTGGCTGAAACTATTTTGGAAGCGGTTGAAGTCGACCACGGGAACGACAGAGGTTTGGCGACGCACGTCGTCGAGCAGCGTCTGAACATCGCTGGCCGAAGGCGCTTCCAGCTCGTGATGGAGGCGTAGGTCGAACAGAGAAAACTCGATCTGACGCACCATGCCCATGGCGGACTGGAAGTTTTTCGCCGCTTGCAGGCGCTCGAACAGAACGTCCGGCAGCGGTTCGCCGGTGTCTACGTGTTTAGCTAGCAGGTCGAGACCTTCCCGCTCCCAGCAGTAGTTCTCCATAAACTGGCTGGGCAGCTCAACCGCATCCCAGGCCACGCCGTTGATGCCTGACACGTCGGCCACGTCTTGCTTGGTCAGCATATGGTGCAAACCATGGCCAAACTCGTGGAACAGCGTGGTCACTTCGTCATGGGTCAGCAGCGCAGGTTTACCGCCTACTGGCGCGGTGAAGTTGCAGGTCAAGAAGGCCACTGGGAGCTGCACGCCGTTCTCGGTTTTACGGCGTACCCGGCAGTCAGCCATCCACGCACCGCCCCGTTTGCCTTCGCGGGCGTAGAGATCCAGATAGAACCCAGCAATCGGTTTGCCCTGTTCGGTAATACGGAAGAAGCGCACGTCGTCGTGATAGCTCGGAGCGCTGCTGTCTTCTTTTACCTGAACGTTGTAAAGGCGCTCGACGACTTGGAACAAGCCATCCACGACCCGCGGCGCGGGGAAGTAGGGGCGCAGTTGCTCTTGGGAAATAGCGTAGCGTGCTTCGCGCAGTTTCTCGCTGACGTAGGCGACATCCCAGGGGTTGAGCGTCTCGATGCCTAGCTCGTCACGGGCGTAGGCGCTGAGTTCGGCAAACTCCTCCTGCGCTTGCGGCTTGGCGCGGCGGGCGAGGTCTTCCAAAAAGTCCAGCACCTGCGCGGGGGAGTCTGCCATTTTGGTAGTTAGCGAGTAGTCGGCGTAGGTGTCGAAGCCCAGCAACCGCGCCAGTTCCTGACGCAGGGCCAGAATCTCTTCCAAAATGGGGGCGTTGTCGAACTTGCCCGCGTTGGGGCCCTGGTCGGAGGCGCGGGTCACGAAGGCGGTATACACTTCTTCGCGCAGCTCGCGGCTGTCGGCGTAGCTGACGATGGGGAAGAAACTGGGGAAATCCAGCGTAATGCGGTAGCCATCAACGCCTTTAGCGTCTGCCAGGGCTTTAAGAGTTTCCAGAGCGCTCTCAGGAACGCCCGCCAGCGCGTCGCGATCCTGAATGTCTTTATGCCACGCCTGGGTGGCGTCCAGCACGTTATTAGAAAACTGGTTAGAAAGCGTAGAGAGCCGGGACTGAATTTCACCGTAACGAGCCTTCTTATCCGCCGGTAGGTCGACCCCGGCCAGGCGAAAATCGCGCAGGGCGTTATCCACCGTACGCTGTTGGGCGGCCGTCAGCGTTGACCAGCTCTCGCTCTCTTTTAGCGCCTGCCAGCCTTTGAACAGCCCTTCGTGCTGACCGACCCAGGTGCCAAATGCAGAGAGTTTTTCCAGGCAGGCTTGGTAAGCATCGCGCAGCTCTGGGGTATTCATGGTGCCGTTGAGGTGCGACACCGGTGACCAGGCCTGGGAAAGACGGTCATTCACTGCTTCCAGCGGTGCGGCAAAGTTGTCCCACGTTGGGGATGTGGCAACGGCCTGTTGGGCGAGGCGATCAATCGCCTCGCGGCTCTCATCGAGCAGCGTTTCCACGGCGGGCACCACGTGGTCGGCACGAATGTCGGCGAAAGGGGGAAGCTCGTGGCTCTCTAGCAACGGGTTGCGGGACATAAGCACCTCGGTAGCAATCAAGTTAGGGGCGCACAAAAACGTACGCTGATGATGACACAGTGCGGGCAGTGAGACGTTGTTTCAATGCTTGACCCGCTGCAAGCGTTTGGCCTGGGGGCAGGCGCCTGCTAGTCTTGCCGCCTTTCCATATCCGTAATCTGTAAGTGTCACCAACAATGCCACCCATGGCAGGAGCAAGTAATGAGTGAAACGCTAGAGCGCTGGGGGTCGAAGCGGGCCTTTATCTTGGCGGTAACAGGTGCGGCGGTTGGGCTGGGCAATATTTGGCGCTTCCCCTATGTGGCGGGAGAGAACGGCGGCGCTGCTTTTTTGCTGATTTATGTGGCGTTCGTGCTGCTACTTGGGATTCCCGTGATGATGGCGGAAATCCTCATTGGGCGTGCCGGGCGGCGCGGGCCGATGCAAGCCTTAGGCGCATTGGCGTCAGAAGCGGGGGCTTCCCGGCACTGGCGCTGGCTGGGGCTATTTGGCGCGTTCACCGTGTTCTGTATTTTGTCGTTTTACTCGGTGGTGTCGGGTTGGTCGATTGAGTTTTTAGTGGCCTCGGTGAACGGCAACTTTAACGGTGCCAGCGCAGCTGAGATCGGTGCAGGATTCGAAGCGTTTCTGGCGAATCCTGGGCTGCTGATCTTCAACCACTCGCTGTTCCTCTTCATGACCATGACGGTGGTGGCAGCTGGGGTGGCCAAAGGGCTTGAGCGGCTCAACAACCTGCTGATGCCACTGCTATACGGTTTGCTGCTGCTGTTAGCCATTTATGCCACTACTACGTCGGGCTTTGGTACCGCGCTGTCGTGGCTCTTTCTGCCCTCGTTCGAGGACGTGACTCCCGCGGTCATATTGCATGCCATGGGCCATGCCTTCTTTACGCTGGCAGTCGGTGCCTGTGCGCTGATGGCGTACGGGGCTTATATGCCCGATGAGCAGAGCCTGCCGAAGGCGGCCTTTGCCGTGGCGGTGTTGGATATTAGCGTGGCGCTGCTGGCGGGCATTGCGATTTTCTCGGTGGTGTTTGCCCAGGGCATGGACCCCGCCGATGGACCAGGACTGATGTTCGTGACGCTGCCCATAGCGTTTTCCGAGTTGCCCTGGGGATCGTTCTGGCTCAGCGTATTTTTCCTGCTGCTGCTGCTGGCCACCTGGACCTCGGCGATCAACCTTGCCGAGCCAATGGTGGCCACGTTGCAGGGGCTGGGTTGGCGGCGCAGTACGGCAACGGCGGCGGTAGCGCTCAGCGTATGGTTAATCGGCTTGCTATCAGCGTTCTCGTTTTCAACCCTGGCAGAATTCAGGCCGCTGTTTGGGCGTAACGTCTTTGAGCTGGTAAGCAGTATTCCCCCTGATATCTTCCTCCCCATGGGAGGGCTGCTAATCGCGATTTTTGCCGCATGGGTGATGCCACAAGCGCGTGTCATCAGCGCATTGGGCGCGGGGGAGCGCGGCTATTTACTATGGCGTACGACGATTCGCTGGGTGTCGATTCCGCTGACGTTTATCGTCTTACTCGGTGGGTTGCTATAGTGCGCCTTTCAGCCCCTTTATCGTGTTAAGGAGATAATCATGAGCAGTGCCTTACGAACGTATCAAGGCGTTTCGCCGCAGTTGGGTGAGCGTGTCTACATCGATCCCGCCAGCGTGGTGATTGGCAATGTCACGCTCGGTGATGACTGCTCGGTATGGCCGATGACGGTGATTCGCGGCGATATGCACCGCATCACCATTGGTGCGCGCACCAGCGTTCAAGATGGCAGCGTGCTGCACATTACCCACGCCAGTGATTTCAATCCTGATGGTTTCCCGCTCACGATTGGCGACGATGTGACCATTGGCCACAAGGCAATTTTGCACGGTTGCACCCTGGGCAGCCGCATTCTGGTGGGAATGGGCGCCATCGTGATGGATGGTGCAGTGGTTGAAGATGAGGTGATTATTGCTGCTGGCGCGGTAGTGACACCGGGCAAACGATTGGAGAGCGGTTACGTTTATGCCGGTAACCCTGCGAAGGCGCTGCGCCCGCTCAAGGAGAAAGAGCGGGCTTTCTTCCCCTATACCGCAGGCAATTACGTTAAGTTAAAAGATCAGTTCCTTATGGAAGCCGCCGAAGCACGTTAAGCGTTTGCCTTACCACTCTTTTTTCTAACCTAGCCATGTTGCGCGCACTGAAAGTCTGGTAATTTATCCAGTTTTCTAGGGTGCCGCGACATGGCTAATTTTCGCACGCATATAACGGTTGCAGCAGCGGGCGGCACGCTAATGGCTTACGTTGGCTGGCAGGCGCAGTGGTGGGTAGCTCCACAAGCCCTGCTAGTCATTGCCCTGGTGGCCTTTGGCGGTATTCTCCCCGATATTGATGCTGACCGTTCTCGCTCTATCCGGCTGATTTTTAATATTTTATCAGTGCCTTCGCTGGTGCTGGGTGTGCTGTTGCTGCAGCCGTGGTTAACACCTGGGCTACTGCTCGTGGCGTGTGGTGGGATTTACTTCAGTGTGCGCTACTTGGCAGCCGTGCTTTTTTCACGCCTGACAGTGCATCGAGGTATCTGGCATTCACTCATGGCGGCAGGGCTGTGTGCGTTGGCTACGGCTGCGCTAAGCTTTCACTTGCTTGCCCAGCCTGCCTGGCTGGCGTGGGGCCACGGGGCTGCAGTACTGTTTGGGTTTATTATTCACTTGAGTTTGGATGAACTGTTTAGCGTCGACCTCGAAGGGGCGCGCTTAAAGCGCTCTTTCGGTACTGCGCTAAAGCTTGGCGATAGCCGCCGTCCACTTTCCAACCTATTAATGTTGATCACCATGCTTATCTTGGTGCCCTGGGTGCCGCCTTGGGGAGTGCTGGTTGAGCTATTTCATCAGGGTTCGCTGCTGTGGCGATAGTCGCCAGCGCTTAAACCGTGCTTTTTGAGCTTGTCATAAAACGTTTTGCGGGGGATTCCTAAATGGTGGCAAACATCCGTCACTCGTCCTTGGTGGCGCGCTAGCGACTGACTGATCAAGCTCTTTTCAAACAGCTCTACTTGGCGGGGTAGCGTTAGCTCTTGAGTGTCGGCAGCGACACCCTCCAGCAGGGCATCAAGACGGTAGTCAAACGCGGCTCCCAGCAGTACATAGCGCTCGGCTAGGTTACGCAGTTCACGCACATTTCCCGGCCAGTCGTGGGCCAGGAGGGTGGCAATGGCGTGGCTATCTAGAGTGGGCGCTTCAAGCCCGCTGCGATTCGCCGCCACCACGGCAAAGTGTTGGAACAGTAAGGGAATGTCTTCTCTTCGCTCGCGAAGTGCTGGCAGCGGTAGGGTGACTACGTTTAGCCGGTAGTAGAGATCTTCGCGAAAGCGCCCCTCTTCGGCGGCGACTTTGAGGTCGACTTTGGTGGCGGCAATCACACGGATATTGAGCGGAACAGCTTCGTTGGCGCCTAACCGTTCTACGCTACGCTCCTGAAGCACTCGCAGCAATTTCACCTGAAGTGCCAAGGGCATGGACTCAATCTCATCTAAAAAGACGGTGCCGCCGTTAGCGTGCTCAAATTTACCAATTCGCCGCTCTACCGCCCCTGTGAAGGCGCCTTTCTCATGGCCGAACAGCTCGGACTCGATGGTGTTTTCCGGCACCGCGCCGCAGTTGATGGCCATAAACGGACTGTTACGTCGGGCGCTGCGCTCGTGAATCGCTCGGGCAACCAAGTCTTTGCCGGTGCCCGTTTCGCCAAACAGCAGCACGTCGGCTTCCACTTGGCTGATGCGCTGAATCATCGCGGCAAGCCTTGAGATCACTGGCGTTCGCCCAACCAAGCGCGGGCCCAGTGCGGCTTGCTGCACCTCTAGCTCGGCTTTCAAGCGCAGGTTTTCGAGGCTTAGCTGGCGCTTTTCGATGCCACGTCTCACCACATCCAGTAGTTGGTCGCCAGCGAAGGGCTTTTCCAGAAAGTCCCAGGCGCCTGCACGCATGGCTTCTACGGCGGTCGAAATGTCGCCGTGACCGGTAATCAGAATAATCGGCAGCGTGGCGTCGCGGCTATGTAGCTCATGCAGCAGCGCCATGCCGTCCATCCCAGGCATGCGAATATCACTCACAATGACACCAGGAAAGTCATTCGGCAGCGCGGCAAGCGCCTGTTCGGCCGATTCAAAGCAGTGGGGCGTATAGCCCGCAAGTTCTAACGTTTGGCTGGCGGTGATACGCAGATGCGGTTCGTCGTCGATCACCATGACCGGCAGCGTCGACGGCTCATGCATGGGGTTGATTCTCCTGTTTTAGGCGGGCAGTAGAGGGCTCCGGGGCCGTTGAGCGTGGCAAGGTGACTGTGAAACAGGCGCCACCCGTAGCGAGATTCGTGGCCTGCAGCTTGCCGCCAAGATCTTCCATAATACGCGAGGAAATAGAGAGTCCTAGCCCTAACCCGCTACCGGGTGCTTTGGTGGTAAAAAAAGGCTCAAAAATATGCCCAAGATGTTGCTTGGTAATGCCGGGGCCGTTGTCAGCGACGCTGATGACCACCTGATCTTTGATCACTTCTGCGCGCAGCGTGAGCACCGGCGAAGGCGTCTCTTTCATCGCCTGCAGTGCATTGCCGATCAGGTTAACCAGTACCTGCTCTAGGCGGACTAAATCAGCGTTTACCCAAAGCGTTGCTTCTGCCCATTGCTGCTCCACCTGAACGCTACCCTCTTTCAGGCGGCTATGAAACAGGCGCAGGGCATACTCGATGCAGGCTTGTACGGAGATGGTCTCCTGCCGCTCGCTGCTTTTGCGAGAGAACTGGCGTAGCTGGGCGCTGATATCGGCCATTCGTTCAGTGAGCTCAACAATCTGCGCTAAATTGGCGTCGGCGCTCTCAATCCGCGATAGCTCAATAAAGCGCCGTGCGTTTTCAGCATAGGCACGAATCGCTGCTAAAGGTTGGTTGAGTTCGTGGTTAATCCCGGCGGCTAACTGCCCAAGCACAGCGAGCTTAGCGGCTTGAATAAGCTCATCTTGGGTTTGGCGTAAGTTGGCCTCTGCTCGCCGCCGTTCTTCAATTTCATCCGAGAGGCGTTGGTTGCTGGCGACTAAGTCGCGGGTACGACGCTCGACGCTGACTTCAAGCTCATCTCGCACGTGGGCTAACGTTTGGCGCTCCCGCTCGGCAAACGCTTCACGTTCCCGGCGTAGTCTCAGGCGTTGCCAGCCAATGCCCCCTGCTAGGGCGATGACGCCGTAGAGTCCTCCCGCCATGAAGGCAGCAATCCACTGGGCGTTCATGACCGGTGTCAGTGGCTTGAGAATATGCATTTGCCAGCCAAACTCAGGAATGGGGCGCGTGAGGCTTAAATAGCGCCCGCCGCTGAGAGGGCCATGGGCAAAGCTCACTAGGTAACTACCGGGCCCGTATGGGGTATTCAATTGAATCCCAGACGGCGTTAGCGGCTCCATGGCATAACGGCGGGTTTCGCGGAGCGCGTCGCGCTGCTCGTCGCTCAGCGGATAGAGAGCGTTCATGCGCAGTTCGGGGTGGCTGGCCATAAAGATGATGTTGTCGCTGTCGGTGACGAACAGCTCGGCGTCCTGCTCGGCCCAGCTCTCCTCGACGTCATCAAGCAGCACTTTGACGACGATCACGCCATCCGGCTTGGCATCGGGAGAGGTATCATCCAACCAAACCGGAGAGGAAAAGTAGTAGCCGCGCTCTAACGACTGGATCCCAAGCCCAAAAAAGCGTCCCTGGCCACCCGCGATGGCATCGGAGTAGTAGCTGCGAAACGCGTAGTTCTGACCAATGAAAGTGTTGGGGCGATGCCAGTTGCTAGCCGCGATGGTGTCGGCATCGCGATCAAGCAGGTAAACGTCCGAGACGCCTGAAGTGAAACGAAAACGATCCAGCAGCAGGTTGAGTGGCATAGGGTCTTGGCTATCCGGAGAGGCAAGAAAGCGCTGAATACCCTCTCGGGTGGCGAGCATTTGCGGCAGGTAGTCGTAACGCAGCAGGTAGCCGTTCAAGTTGGCCGCGGAGAGGCGTAGCTCGTTCTCGGCATCATCCTGAAGATTCGAAAGTGCCTGTTCACGAGCGAACTGAGCCGCCTGCCACATAAACAGCAGTAGCCCAACGGGAATGGCGATAAGCCATAGCAGACGCCAGCGCCACTCGGTGCTGCTGACGTGACTACTCATGCGGGACTATTAGTGGCTTGGGCACGACGTAGAGCGCGCTGAGCGCGAGTTTCGGCTCTAGCCATCTCAAGCAGCCCTTCTTCTACATACACTAAGTGCTCGTGGGCGCGGGTTCGAGCATCTTCAGCGCGGCCCTCTAAAATGGCATCCAGCAAGGCACGATGCTGTTTCATTAGCTGGGTACGCGAGTCGGGTTTGGCGAACAGGTGGGCCAAGTTATCCACGATGCTCTGTTCCAGCAGATGAAAAATGCCGCGGATCGTGTGAAGCAGCAGAACGTTATGGGCAGCCTCCGCAATAGCTAGGTGAAAAGCCGCATCTAGCTTAGCCTCTTGAGCCGGGTCAGCCCCCACAAAGCCACCATCAAGCTCTTCAAAGCGCTGAATCAAGACAGCTTTATCTGCAGGCGTCGAGCGTAGCGCGGCATAGTAAGCAGAAATACCCTCCATGGCGTCGCGAAACTCAAGCAGGTCGAGATGAAATTCATTGTGGCGCGACATCATCTCTAATAGCGGATCCGTGTAACCATTGTTCAGCGTTTCATTAACAAATGTGCCACCACCCTGGCGGCTAGTGAGCAAGCCGCGAGCCGCAAGCTTTTGAATTGCTTCTCGAAGTGAGGGCCGAGATACCCCAAAACGTTCAGCGAGTTCACGCTCGGGTGGCAAGCGCTGGCCCGGCTTCAGGCTGCCTTCCAGGATCATGGCTTCAAGGCGTTCAGTAATCACATCAGCTAAGCGCTGTTGGCGGAGCGGTGGGTAAGTCATTGGTGAGGGTCCACATAATTGGTAAGACCAATGGTAGGGGCTTCAATGATTTGTCTCAATAGTAAAACGCTAACAAATGGATGGCTAACGGTACTGTTTATGCGGTTTGAAACTAAAGTATATAGCTGAAAAGCGCTATAGAGCGTGATGCCGGTTTGACACAGCGGTAACCTCTCACTAATGTTGAATCTGATTTTTTGTAAATTGGTAAAACCAATTTTAATCTGAGGCGCTTAACACCAACGCTTCGATGACCGTTTGTAGATAGTACTTATAAATAGTGCATCTATTTATTGCATAGGGCCTGCCATGATCATTTCAGCACCGACGGACTACCGCCAAGCTGCCAAGCGCCGTATCCCTCCCTTTCTTTTTCATTATGCTGACGGTGGGTCATACGCAGAGCATACGCTGAACCGAAATGTTGAGGATCTCGCAGGTATCGCATTGCGGCAGCGTGTGCTGAAGGATATGTCGTCGCTATCACTCGAAACCGAGCTGTTTGGCGAAAAAATGGCGATGCCTCTTGCGCTGGCGCCGGTGGGCTTGACGGGGATGTATGCAAGGCGTGGTGAAGTGCAGGCAGCTCGGGCGGCCACCAAAAAAGGCATACCATTCACGCTCTCGACAGTATCGGTGTGCCCTATTGCGGAAGTAGCCGCGGCAGTTGACCGCCCCATCTGGTTTCAACTTTACGTGCTAAAAGATCGCGGCTTTATGAAGCATGTGCTGGAGCGTGCTAAGGCCGCAGGCGTGAAGACACTGGTTTTTACGGTTGATATGCCGGTTCCAGGAGCGCGTTATCGTGATGCGCATTCAGGCATGAGCGGTAAAAGTGGACCCATGAGGCGAATGCTGCAAGCCGCGCTGCATCCTTTATGGGCCTGGGACGTGGGGGTTCATGGTCGTCCACATGATCTAGGTAATGTGTCTGATTATCGTGGTAAGCCTACAGAGCTTGAGGACTATATAGCTTGGCTAGGTGACAACTTTGATCCCTCTATCTCTTGGAAAGATCTGGATTGGATTCGTGAGCAGTGGGATGGCCCGATGATCATTAAGGGGATTCTCGACGCTGAAGATGCGCGTGATGCAGTGCGTTTCGGCGCAGACGGTATTGTGGTTTCGAACCATGGCGGTCGTCAGCTAGATGGTGTTCCCTCTACTGCGCGTGCCCTTCCTGCTATTGCGGATGCAGTTAAAGGCGATCTGACGATCCTGGCCGACTCCGGGGTGCGCAACGGGTTGGATGTAGTAAGGATGATTGCTATGGGAGCCGATACAGCATTGATTGGCCGTGCCTTCATTTATGCGCTGGCCACTGCTGGGGAGGCGGGTGTCGCCAATTTGCTAGAGCTTTTCGATAAAGAGATGCGGGTTGCGATGACGTTGACAGGCGCGCGAACGATAGCTGACCTTAGTTCCGAATCGTTAGTATCTGGCGCTATAAAAGAACTTGAACACCCTATCAGGTAGCCGGTAATCAGCTTGATAGAGCGGTGTTGGCATTTTTTTACAAAAGCCCTTGCCAACCCGGCCGCGAATCCGTAAAGTACGCATCCGCTGCCGGGGACGCCAAGCGTTACCAGCGGTAAATGAGGTTGAAAAACTTCTGGTTTGTCAAGAAGTTAGAGCCGTCTTGTTATAGTTTAAGTCGCTCGCTTCACTCGCTGAAAACAGCGGTTGACAACCACCAGGAAATGCGTAGAATACGCCTTCCTCGCTGAGGCAACACGGTTCAGGTCACCGAGCCAGCACAGCGAAACAGCTCTTTAACAATTTGATCAGGTAATTCATGTGGGCGCTTGCCGATGAGGGTGATAAGTCACCAAATATCAAGGCAAGCGGTCATGAGAACGAAAGTTTGAATGAATTCGTTTGAACCTTGAGCCAA
>NZ_JAMXSJ010000039.1:0-30340 GCF_024124725.1 Halomonas sp. Ps84H-12
GATCAGCACGGTGGGTTTTGGCAATAACGGGCTTGCGAAAGCCAACTTGCACGGGGCGAATGATCAAAAAGTGCTCGCTGGCGGTGATAGGGAAAGTGTCGGCGCCGGCTTCACGGATTCAGGTAATTGTTATTATTGAATTTATTATTTTTTTGGTGCGCGTTTTTATAGGCGCTTGGGAAGAAATTTAGGCTACGATAATTTTTATGTCAACATGTTGTCATTTATTTTGAGCGGAAATAAATTTACGCCATGAATTACATAGAGTTGGAAGAGGGTGGCGCGACCACCTGTTGGCATGAGTAGCCGATGGCAAATGACGGGGTGTCTTGCAGCAGCGTAAGCAAAAAATTTATGGTTTCACAAGTAAGCAGGTCTGAAAATCCATTAGTTGTAAGCAACAGTTAGTAAAGAAGGTGAATATTTCAAAGTATGTACGACATACGCATGTAGGGTTTTTTTGGAACAGTATGTTTATTTTTTAAGTAATTGATTTTATTTACTTAAATGTCCTTGTGTTCTCTTATGATGCGGCTTAGCTAAGTATGCAACTCAACCTGAGAGGTATTGGCAGCTGAGAGCGTTAGTCGTAACACTCATCTGTACAGTTTTTCCTCTGCAGGTAACTACCATGTCGCAAACCACTGGGGTCGTTGAGCAAACGTCCTACGCGGAAGCCTCTGCTTTTAAGCCGATCTCTCTTGTGCTGGGCATCCTAATTGGCTTAGGTGTTTTCTTCCTGTTGCCAGAAACGCTGGCCTTTAATGCTCGTCTAGTGGCAGGCATTGCAATGCTGATGGCCACTTGGTGGATGACAGAGGCGATTCCGATTCCGGCTACATCACTGCTTCCGCTCGTGGTATTCCCATTTTTTGATATTGCGTCGGTGGGTGAGACTGCTTCGCCTTATGCGCACAGCATTGTCTTTCTAGTGTTGGGGGGAGTCCTGCTAGGTTTAGCAACGCAGCGTTGGAATTTACATCGCCGCTTCGCGCTATTGACAGTGCTAACAGTGGGTACCAAGCCTGCTCAAATTGTGTTTGGCTTGATGTTCGCTAGCTGGTTTATCACGATGTGGGTGAGCAATACCGCCACCGCAGTGATTATGGTGCCCATTGGAGGCTCGATCATCGCGCTGGTGAAGTCATTGGGTAACGGTGATGAAACGCCCAAGTTCTCTGCCGCTGTTTTACTGGGCATTGCCTACGCCATCACCATTGGCTCCATGGCGACGTTGATTGGCCAGCCGCCTATGGCGCTAATGCGCGCGTATATGGAAAACACCCACGCACTTAATATAGGGTTTGGCCACTGGATGCTGGTGGGGGTCCCTTTCTCATTCACCATGCTCATGCTGGCTTGGCTAGTTCTGAACAAGTTGGTGTTCCGCTCGGAAGTTAAGAATATCCAGGGCGGCCGAGCGATGATCGAAGCAGAACTCAAAAAGATGGGCCGTCTGTCGGCTGAAGAGTCACGTGTATTGATGGTTTTTGCCGGGGCTGTGTTCTGTTGGGTCTTCCTGCCGTTAATCGCGAGAATTCCAGTCGTGCAGAGTGCGCTGCCTTGGTTAGGTAACATCAACGATACCAGTGTGGCGATTCTTGCGGCGATTCTGATGTTCGTGATTCCTGCCTCTAAAGGAAAAGGGACCTTGCTGGATTGGTCGGCCACCCGTGACGTGCCCTGGGGAGTACTGATTTTGTTTGGTGGTGGCTTAACACTATCAGCTCAGTTCACCGCCACTGGTTTGAGTGCATGGGTTGGCGAGAGCGTTTCGGGATTATCTGAGCTACCGCCGATTCTGATCCTAACCATCACAGCTATCGTTATTATTCTATTGACCGAGTTAACCAGTAACACGGCGACGGCGGCTGCCTTCTTCCCCATTATGGGATCTATTGCCATGGGACTGGGTATCGAGCCTTTCTTGATGACCATTGTGGTCACCTTCGCCGTTAGTTGTGCCTTTATGTTGCCAGTCGCAACGCCTTCTAACGCAGTGGCTTTCGCCACAGGGGATCTTCCCATCAAAAGCATGATTCGGGCAGGTATCTGGCTCAATATCATAGGTATGTTAGTGATTATGGCCGCGCTTTATACCATTGTTCCTTTGGTTTTTGGTGTGTCTTTTTAACCTATGGTATTCAAGTTATTGACGTTAATTTTATGTTAACGCTGGTAGATATCCCACTCATTATTTTTTTAATAAGACGTTTGTGCTTACTGTGATAATAAAAGAGGTGTTTATGTCTCAACCCTGCATTATTTGCGTCGCCATTACCGGCAGCCTGCCGCGCAAAGAGAACAACCCTGCCGTGCCGGTTACGGTTGAAGAGCAGATTGAAAGTACTCAGGCAGCTTTTGAAGCTGGTGCGAGCATTGCTCATTGCCATGTGCGCAATGATGACCAAACGCCTTCATCCGACCCAGAGAAGTTTGGCCGTTTGATGGAAGGACTCAAGCAGCATTGCCCTGGCATGATCATTCAGCTCTCTACCGGTGGGCGTTCTGGGGCAGGTGAGGAGCGTGGTGGCATGCTGCCGCTTAAGCCTGATATGGCCAGCTTGTCGGTGGGCTCCAATAACTTTCCGAATCGTGTTTACGAGAATCCGCCGCAGCTGGTGGAGTGGCTGGCCGATGAGATGCTGAAGTACGGCGTTAAGCCCGAAATCGAAGCGTTTGATCTGTCACATATCCACCAAGCAGTGAATCTTTCCAAGCAAGGCAAACTAAAGGCACCGCTTTATGTTCAGTTTGTAATGGGCGTAAAGAATTCAATGCCCGCGGACAAGCCAACGTTTGATTTTTATATCGAGACGCTCAAACGGCTGGCACCGGAGGCCCAGTGGTGTGGTGCAGGCATTGGTGCTAATCAATACCTACTTAATGAGTGGTCGATTGCGGCAGGCGGCCATACTCGTACCGGGCTTGAAGATAACGTGCGCTTGGACAGTAATACGCTGGCGCCTTCTAACGCAGCATTAGTCAAGCGTACTGCCGCGTTGTGTGAAAAGTATCAGCGCCCTGTTGCTACCTGGCAGCAGGCGCGTGAGATGCTGGGGTTATAAAAAATAAAACTAACAATCCATAAGCAGGAGTTAAGTGATGACGGATATCACTATAGTGGGATCTGCGCCAGAGATCGATGAAATTAAGCGGGTAGTGCAGCTATATGTCGAGGGCTTTCAAGACGGTATTGAAAAACTAGAGGAGGCGTTTCATCGGGATGCGTGGATTTTTGCGCTGGACGCTGATGGCGTGTTGGCGACTGATTTGATCAGCGCTCGTTTCGAGCGTTGGGCGAACAGTCACCGAGCGGTGAAGAGCCGATTTATTGCGGTGGTCCAAGCCGGAGAAGTAGCCAGCGTGCTCTTAGGTTTTGACAACAGCGAAAACCTTAGGGACTCTTGGGTAGATGTGATTGCACTACTTAAGGTTGGCGGTAACTGGAAAATTACCAATAAGACCGCTGCGCATAGTAGTCGCGCAGCATGGGCCCAGCCTTAAACGAACAACAGGATAAGATGTGTAGGATAAAACGACAGTGTTAGTAACACTGTCGTTTAGTTTTCTAGAGTTGCTGGGTTAGATACGCTAAAGCGCCTACTGCCATGGCTTCTATACCCGTGCGCAACGTCACGTCATTGCCTGGGAAATAATAGGGCGAATGCGGCATTTCAAGGTGACGCATTTTCTGCGAAACGCTAATCCCAGGGACTTCCGCCCAGCGTTCTGCGGGAGTGGCTCCAATAAACCAGTAAACGTAGGGAATATCTTCTTCACCAAAACCGCCTGCTTCTGCATTCCCAAAAAAGGGGAAATCCTCGCTGCCATTAAGCCGTGGCATGTCATAAAGGTTAGCATCACCGAAATGCTCTGCGTGAGCGCGGCGTACATGTTCAACCGCCATGGTGTTGTTTTCTAAGGCGATGGTTTCATTGAGCACGTTAAATGTCGGTGGTTTGGGCGATCGTCCAGCATTGCACTCAGCGTGAATGATACGCTCGATAGATTCAACCACTTGGCTGTGTAATGTGTTATCAAAGCTGCGGATATTGATCTCAAGCTCTGCCGAGTGAGGAATAATGTTGGCCTGGGTGCCAGCGTGAAGCTTGCCAACTGTAACCACCACCGTTTCCTCTGGCGGAACCTCGCGAGCAACGATTGTCTGCAGTCGGGTGACCACATGAGCAGCAATCACTACGGGATCCACCGTTTGTGCGGGCATGGAGCCGTGGCCTCCGTTGCCGTGAATGGTAATGGCCAAATTGGTGCAAGCAGCCATAGTGCTACCAGCGCGGTGCCCGACAGTACCAGCAAGAGCGGGCATATTGTGCTGGCCAAGAATAATGTCAGGACGTGGAAAGCGCGTATAGAGGCCATCATTCAACATCGCTTTAGCACCGCCAAAAACTTCTTCTGCGGGCTGACAAATCAGCATTAGAGTACCTGCCCATTGCTCTTTAAGGCCTGCCATGACGGCTGCCGTACCCACGATGCAACTGCTGTGCAGGTCATGGCCGCATGCGTGCATTAGCGGTACCTCTCTGCCATCCTCAGCGACAGTGGTTTCGCTACTGGCGAAATCAAGCCCCGTTTCTTCCTTGATGGGTAATGCATCCATATCGCTGCGTAACATCACTGTTGGCCCTTCACCGTTACGCAGTAATGCCACAACGCCTGTTCCGCCAATGCCACGGGTTACCTCATAGCCGAAACTGTCCAAAGCATTGGCGAGCCGTGCACTCGTCTTATGCTCCTGGAACGGCAGCTCGGGGGATTTATGCAACTGACGGTAGAGCGACTGAATATCTTCGAATGCTGCTTCTAGCTGAGTGGAGATGGCGCACTTTAAGTTTAAACGACCGGTCTGGATGCTCATTTAACTCTCCTGGCACTCATTGAGAATGGGAAGGTGTGGGTTCGGTAAGCGGGGGCTTGGCAAGACATTGCCAAGACATCACAACGCCGAGGTTGAGCAGCATTGCCCAGACGCCAGCGTGCCAGCCGAAGGGTGAGATCCAGACGAACTCCATCAATAAGTAGGCTAGGCTGCCGAAGAGGGCACCTGCCATGACACTGGCGCGGCGTAGCTGTGGCATAAATAGTGCGCCGAACACCATGGGAAATAATTGAACAATCAATCCATAAGCGCCGAGCAGCAGCAGTACCAACGAAGAAGGATTGGCCAGTGCGAATAGGTAAGCAATCAGCGACAGACCGAGCACGCTCCAGCGTGTTGCGCTAACGACCGCCTTCTCGCCAGCACATTTCATCATGGTGGGGCCGACGACGTCGCGCACCAATACTACCGCAGCAGTATGAGCTAAGTTGGCACCTGTCGACATAGCAGCGGCCAGCGCGCCGGAAAGCATCAAGCCGATGACCCAAGGCGAGAAATTGGCCACGTCCATCACCATGCGTAGAAGCACTGTATCAGAGCGTTCTAATGGGGTATCAGCAAACACTAAAATACCGGCAAACCCAATGAATAGCAGCGGTACCAGCAAGTAGGCGTAGAGGGGGTAAAAAACGCTTACTTTGCGTAGCGTTTTACCGCTATCAGCAGAGTAGAACTTCATAAACAGGTGCGGCCACATGGCGCCGCCGAAAGCGCTTACTAACACTGCCGTACTGAAGTAGCCCCAGTTCATCCCGGTGGCTCCAGGCATTGTCAGGTATTCCGGCATTGTCATTTGGACTTGATTGAACATCTCGCCCACGCCACCGTAGAGGCGTTCAGAGATGCTAAGTCCCAAAAACCATGCGATGACTATCATCATGATGCCCTGGAGAAGGTTGGTCCAGCCGATGCCGTTCAGGCCGCTGCAAAAGACGTAGGCTGCAACCACTAAAAAGGCTAATAAAGCACCCAGCCAGAAGGGAATGAGGCCATCAGTAGCTGCCTGAAATAGCAGGCCAGCACCGGCAATCTGAATGGTAAGGTAGGGTACCAATGCCAGTACGCCGATTACTCCGGCCAAAATGCCCAGTGTTTTACTTTGGTAGTGGTCGGCAATCATATCACCTTGAGTGAGATAGCCCCGTTCGCGTCCTAGCTTGGCTACGCGCGGACCCATGGCCCAAATAGTGATGGGGACCAGCGACAGGTAAGCGAGGATATAGAAGGCAGGCGCACCGTGCTGATAGCTCCAACCTGGCGCGCCCAGGAATGCGAAGGCTGAAAATATCTCGGCACCAAGGATGAAGAACAAGATCACCACACCGACGTGGCGACCACCCGCAACATAGCCTTCCAAACTGGAATTCTCTTGACCACGGGCACGAAGCCCTACCCATAAGACCAGGATGAGATAGGTCAATGTAATACCAATAACAACAATCGAATCATTCATAGCGTCCACCTCCGTGACGAACCACAAAGGCTACCCACATGCCGACAAATAGAATCAGCATCCATAAGATGTACCAGAAAAACAGAAAGGGCAGGCCGAACACGGTGGGTTCGATACGGTTGGCGATGAGTGCGCCGGGCCAGATCATCGCCAGGGTGCACACTGCAAAGTGCAAACCCGTTAGAAGGTGATAGGTCTTGTTCATAGGAGTTTCCTGCTCGCCATGGCGAGTCTTGTTTTTGGATTGTTATTTCACTATGAAACAAGAATAGAGATACAAAAAATATAGATTTTAGATGTTATCCATACCATATGGGTATGGGTGGTCGGCGTGGTCAGAGGTAATAGCAGATAACTTGAGGTGAGGATAAGCTAATGGAATTTCGCCAATTGGAGTACTTTATTGCCGTGGTAGAAACAGGCTCAATTTCTGCCGCTAGCCGCAAAGTGCATGTTGCGCAACCAGCGCTGACACGACAGATGAGGTTGTTGGAGGAAGATGTAGGTACCCAGCTTCTCGATCGCCATGCTCGGGGTGTTCGGTTGACTGTCCCAGGGCAAGCGCTTTATAGCGAAGCCACACGGATACTAGATGAGCGTTCTGATTTAAAAGCGCGCCTGCTGGCGCTTGGCAGCGGACAAACAGGAAAACTCAGTCTTGGTGTAACCGTGACACACTTGTGGGTCACCGGAGTGTCCGAACTCATGGGCGGCTATCGTGGCCGCTATCCCCATGTAGCGCTGGATGTCTTTCCGCTACTTTCTGGCCCACAGTTGGAGAGGCTGCAACAAGGTAGCCTCGATGTGGGTATTCTCTATCTAGATGATTATGCGCAGTCAGGGATCGAGACACGTCTACTGCAGCAGGATCACTTGGTACTTGCCGTGCCTGCCACGTCGATTTGGGCGCAAACACCGCCGAAAAAACTAACGGAGCTTGCTAACGCTGAATTTGTCTGGGGGTATCGTAGCATTTCCCCGGTCTACTATGATCGGGTGGTAGCGCATTTTTCACGGCTGAGCTTTGAGCCCCGCGTAGTGCAGTATGGCGCTGATAATATTACGATTCTTAGTATGGTGGCGGCTGGATTAGGTTTGGCGATTGTACCGGCTGCCAGTCGCAGCCACCCCATGCCTGGAATCAATTTTATCGAGCTAGCTGAGTTAACTTCCTGTGATATGCCGCTGTGGTTGGCGTGGAGAGCGGGTAATGTATCGCCGGTGCTCGATAATTTTATTCAAATGGCAGTAGAGATATTTGAGTAGCCTTGCTGCTCGGGCTTATATAGCAGTAAGTCGCTGCGATGATTTTCAGCGCAACGACTTGAGCGGCACTAACAGTGTTTGGTGATATTAGTACACTAACTTGATTTCTTGAGCGTTTCCGAAAAAATCTCACCGGAAATCGCCCAGTTGTCCATGGATACATCATTGAAAATGACGTAAACGTATTGCGGGTCGATGTTGCCATGCTGGGCAATCGCATCGGTAACGGCTTTGGCAATAGCAGGTTTGGCTTCGTCTCGGCCATCAAACATCTGAATATTTACGACTGGCATGTTGAATCCTCTTGGAGCGTAAAGAGTAAGCTTTATCGAGCTAACTGCTCGAAAAAACAGCTTAGCCCTGCTCCGGAAGTTGATAAACATACTAAAACCTGTTTCAGAGTAGAGTGAAATTCTACATTCATCCGAATGCGTTCTGGTCTGCCAGTGAGACCAGTTCGTCGATAATAAAGCGAACGCTCGGTAGCAGCTGATATGAGCGTGGCCAAATAATATTAAGTTCTGTGGGTGAGGGGGCGAACTCTGGGAGGATTGTCACCAACTTTCCCTGAACGATAAAAGGTCGCAGCAATGCCTCTGGAAACTGAACGATCCCCGCGCCTGCCATGCAGGCATCCATCATCGCGTCGCCATCGCTTATTTGATGATAAGGTGAGGGGTTAAACCTTACTTCCTGCCCATTATCGTCTTTGACTCGCCAGCTCAACGGTGACCCACCGCGCCAAGCCATTAAGCAGCGGTGTTGACTGAGCGCCTGTAAGTTCTGTGGGGTTCCATAGCGTTCAAGGTAGCTAGGTGATGCACAAAGCACGAGATGCTGGTCATTGAGTTTCTTGGCGACCAGGTCGGCACTGTCCTTCAAGGCACCATAGCGGATGGCGAGATCAAATCCGGCATCCAGCGGGTCAATGATGCGATCATTGAAGGTGAGGGTAAGCTTCAGGTGCGGATAACGCTCGGTCATGCCTAACAAAATTGGCATCATCACAGACCGACCAAAGGCGGCGGGCATATCAATCCGCACTGTGCCAGATGGTTCTCTCAGCTTTGAGCGTAGCGAGTTTTCTGCTGCCTGCAGTGTATCGAGAGCGCTTTGACAGCTGGCAAAATAGGCTTCCCCTTCCGTGGTAAGGCTTAGCTTACGCGTGGTGCGATAAAGTAATTTGGTAGCTAAGTGCTGTTCCAGCTTAGAAACACTTTTTCCTAGCGCCGATTTAGAAATGCCCAGTTCATTGGCTGCCGCGGTAAAGCTTCCCGCTTTGGCAACGGCAACAAAATAGACAATGGCACGTGGATTGTCAGAAAAAACTGGGCTGCTCATGATAAGTGATCCTATTTTGCTAGGCGGACGGTAATACACATTACGAACAAGCAGTAATGGATAAACAAGATTTATTCGCCAGTTTAAAAGTCATCCCAGTACGGCGGATCACCGAAATATCCGTCTAAAAAGTCGATAAAACACCTCACCTTACTCGCCAATAGTTTACGGTGCGCATAAACGGCATAAAGACCTAGCCTGGATTTCTCATAGCACCTCAGCCAGTACCGCACTCAGGCTCTAACACCGCTAAACACCTATTGGCTCGACTTACATCGGCTACTTTTTAACCACTTTTCGTCGTTCAGACACACCTCCCCCTTCCCCCCATTGCGTCGGGCCGGGGGCGCCCGAGCAGTCAGTTCGGCACCAACCGCCTGACGAGATCGGATAGCGCCGTTTTATAGGGGTAGCTGTCACTCATGAGTACGCGGATTCGACGCGTATTGCGAATGATGACCGCGCCTACTTTGATGAGCTTGAGCCTCAGGTTGCTCGGACTCATGCGCGCGAAGGGCGTGTGCTTCAGGTAAGTTCGTAACCGCTCGAACAGTGTATAAGCGAAGCCCGACAAGATCAGCCGCCACTGATTGGCCCACCAGTGCGTGCTGGAGGTACGGTCAGCGAACAGGCTCAGTTGTTGATCCTTGATCCGGTTCTCCATGTCACCCCGGGCACAGTACTGCTCGTAGTAAAGCTTGAAGCCGTCATCGTAACGGGAACTGATGATAAACCGGGGATTAGAGCCCAGCTCGCCTTCTTCCAGACGGGCCACCACCCAGCGTGGGTATTTCCAGGAGTGTGCTTGATACGGAAAGCGAAACGTCTCCGCTACTTTCCCTCCCACCTGCCACTGAGTCTTGCGTACCAGCATCATGGGCACATCCACTTCCTTGAGCAGCCGGCTGTTCTTGCCAATACCCACGATGTAGTCGACGTGATGCCGATCGCACCAGTTCAGCATCCGGGGACGACAAAAGTGGCTATCACCGCGTAACACGATGCGGGTATCGGGCCAGTATTGACGGATAAACCTTACCAGTAAGGCAAGGATGGCCCAGCTATGGCGGCTGTCGCTGCGGTCACTGGTGCGCAGATAGCTCACCAGTAAGTGGCGCCCACAGAAGACATACAGTGGGAAGTAGCAGTGGTGATCGTAATAACGGTTAAAGAACTTGCCGGGTTGCTCGCCATGCACGGGGATGTCGGTGCCATCAAAGTCCAGCACGATCTCCTTTGGTGGTTCGTCATGCTGTTCAATGAAGTGATGCCACAGCAACTCATGGGCCTTCACTATTGCTTGCCGATCGGCGTTCTGCTCCACCCGGCACAGCGTCGACTTGCCTGCCAGCGTATCCTCTTCACCGAGCGCTGTCTGAAGGGCCTGATCATAGCGCAGGGCCTCATGGTCGTTGAAATCTTCATAGCCAGCGGCGACACCGAACACCCGCTGACGAACCAGAGTGTCGAGCTTATGACGAACCTGTTCCGGTGCGCGGGGATCATGAAGCACGGCGGCCAAGCGGCGTGTCAGGCGATGCTGTTTATCGACTTCACGAAGCAGGAGTAATCCGGCGTCCGACGTAATGTGGCCCCCGGAGAAGTCGGCTTCAATTTGGCGGCGTGAGAGTGGCGAGAAGGTCAGCTTTTCAGGTACCATTTTGGAAGCGGCTGTTGGTGCTTGATGGATTGGTTAGGTTCTTGAAATCATAGCACTTTCAGCCGCTTTCTTTTATACCCTGTGAGAAATCCGGGCTAGGCATTCATTAAACCGAGTGTTGCACTTGAAGTTGGAGACCGCCCTGTATGAGTGATCCTCGGATCGTATATGGACTCCCCGTTTGCCAGCATGAGGCACGATAGGCGGTAGGTACGACTGCACACGTATATCCGGTCTTATGAAAGATGCCAACGGCATCGGATCCTAATGGGCTATTCGCACGTCAGCTCCCATTCGCTTACACGAGCTCTATGGCTCAGCGATCCACAGGGGTTTTCTGACGTCGGTTCGACCTGTTCGCCATCTAGCAGCATGCTCAGCAATCGTTGATGGTGGGGTGCCTCAGGTTTCCGGTGCTACGCCGCCTGCGATGCCAGGTCGGGGTCATAGGCCTTGTCGTGGCGTGTGATCGCCCAGGCGAGGCGAGCCGTCTTGTTGGCCAGCGTGATGACCACGACATTGGCGTGCTTGCGTTGGGCCAGTGCCTGACCCAGTGGCTGAGGTTGTCCTCCCGGCCTTCGCTCCATCGCAGTGCCGTGCGAGCCCCATGAACCAGCAAGGTGCGCAGATAACAGTCGCCGCGCTTGCTGATGCCCAGCTGGCGGTCGCGCCCGCCGGTACTGTGTTGTCGCGGTGTCAGCCCCAGCGAGGCGGCAAAATCGCGGCCGCGTTTGAAGGCTTGAGCATCGCCCAGGGCGCCGGTCAATGCACTGGCGGTCAATATGCCGACGCCGCGTAGGGTCATCAGGCGCCTGGCGACGGGGTCAGTCTGGGCGTGGCGCTCAATGCGTTCTGTCACCGTGACGATGCGGTCATCAAGGTGGCGAAGATCCTCGGCGAGACTCGGCAACAAGACACGAAAGTCGTCGGTCAAGCCGTTCTCGGCATCCTCCAGCCAGCGTGGCAAGGCCGCGCGCAGCTGGCCAATGCCGGTGGGCGCCACCAGCCCGTACTCGCCGATCAGGCCACGAATCTGGTTGGCCTTGGCGGTACGCTGCTGAACCAGTTCACTGCGTGCCGCCTGAACATCCTGCTGGGCGACCGTCTTGACGGCGACGAAGCGCATGTGAGGCCGGTTCATGGCCTCGCAGATCGCTTCGGCATCCACGCGATCGTTCTTGTTACTCTTGACGTAGGGCTTCACGAACTGGGCGGCGATCAGCTTGACGTGGTAACCGCGCGCCTGCAGCACGCGTGCCCAATGATGGGCGGAGGCACACGCTTCCATGCCGATCTCGGCGCCCGCGGGGACGCGCTTGACGATGGCATCCAGCCACTTGTCACGCTGGTACTTGCCGCGCCATTGAACCTGATCATGGCGATCGACGCCGTGGACATGAAAGACGGACTTGGCAATATCGACACCAACGCGTGAAATGCTCATGGGATGCGCTCCTCAGCCGGTGACCTCACCCTCTCAGTATGGCGCACCGGCGCCGGTAGAGGGTGGGGAGGAATCCATCCCATTGTTTACGGATGAACTCCTGGCGCTTGTCATCGCACATCTGCCCGGTGCGGGTCAGGAACTCGATGGCAACCTCCCACTCCGCCTGGGTGAGCTCGACCTCCCTGATGAAACCGTGCAGGTGCTTGACCAGTGAGGCCATCACCTCACGCAGGCGGGGAGTCACCTCATCGCCCATGCGGGCGTTGACCGCCTCGACGGAGCGCTCTTCGGTGAAGTAATCAATCTGTGACATTTGGCGTTCCTCTCCTTGGGCCCGCCTTGGCAGGCTCCTATACTTTATTCAGGGTTGGCACCGCTCCAGGCTCGCTGCAGCAGTTCACGAACGGCGTCACGCTCAACAGGCTGGGGGTTCCAGTAGGGGGTCTTCACGGCTAGGTCGGCGGCACGATCCAGGTCGGATTCGGCCAACCCCAGCTCCTTGAGCGCCAGAGGCGCCCCGAGTGACCTGGCGAAGTCATGCAGGCCAGTGCCCAGCTCACCGCCGAACAGCTCGGGGGCCGGTGCCAGCACATCCGCCGCGGCGCGGGCGTTGTAGGCGACGGTATGCGGCAGCATGATGGCGTGGGTCTCGGCATGGGGCAGGTCGAAGCTGCCGCCGAGGGTGTGACACAGCTTGTGGTGCAGTGCCATGCCTACCGTGCCCAGCACGGTGCCACACAGCCATGAGCCGTAGAGAGCGTTGCTGCGGGCCTCTACATCACCGGGGCGTTCGACGATGACCGGGAGGGCCTCCTTAAGGCCGCGGATCCCCTCCAGCGCAATCAGTGCCGTGATGGGATTGCGGTCCTTGGCATAGAGGCCTTCGACGGCATGGGCCATGGCATTTAGCCCGCTAGTCACGCTCATACCCACCGGCAACCCCAGGGTCAGGTTAGCGTCATAGATCACCACCTCGGGCAGGATCGAGGCGTCCTTGACGGTAGTCTTCACGCCCTCCTCGGTCTGGCCCAGGATCGGCGTAGCCTCGGAGCCGGCATAGGTGGTGGCCACCACCACCTGAGGAGCGCCATTGCGGTAGGCAATCGCCTTGCCCAGGCCGATGGTCGAGCCGCCACCCAGGGCGACCACGCAGTCGGCCCCCACCTCGGCGTAGGCCGCCACGGCCTGCACGGTGACCGCCACCGGCGTGTGCATGGCGGCTTCACTGAAGACGCCAGCGCCCAGCTCACCCAGTTCATGGTTGAGCCGCTCGGCATCCTCGCGCTGGAAAGGGGTAGAGAGCACCAAGGCTCGGGAGCCACCAAGCTGGCGAATCTCGTCAGTTACCTTGGCCAAGCTGCCAGGGCCGAACACGATGCGAGCCGGGTTGGCGGTATAGATGAAGTCGTGTGACATCATAATCTCCAGGGGAAAATTATTATCGATCGTGGCTCAGGCGCAGCGACTGGTCTGATGGTTCGGTGCCTGCATGTGTAGCTGCAGCATGACTTCATCGCACTGCCGGCGCAGCGCTTCTGGTGAACTAGAGGCGGCTAAGTAGTAGTCGGGGCGAACCATCACGTAGGTGACATCGATCTCGTTGAACCAGCGCGCATAGGTGCCATCCGAGTCCTCGGCGTCACATGGAGTGCTAGGAGCTCCCAGGGTCACGGCGCGCCCTCTCAGCAGGCTTAGCTGTTCAAGCCGAGCCGCATTTAGCGCCGCTTCCGGCGGTGCCCCGAGGCCGATCACCATCCACCACCCCACAGCCTCATCGAAATTGATCGTTCCCTGAAGCGCACGATGGGCTTACTTACGCCAAAGCGAGCACTCCTGAAATATTACTTGTAAAAGTTAGTAAAGACCGAAGCAGTAATGACTCCGGCCTTCACTGGACAGGTGCATTGATTCCAATGCCAGGACGCGTCTTCTACGAGTGGACTGGGGGGAATACGCCATTGAGGAAAGACGCCAGTTCCTCCGTGCTATCCAGCGGAAAAATGCCGGCCACGTACTGATCCGGGCGTACGACCACTACTGCGCCACCCCGAGAGATAGCACGTTCTTCGAATATATCGTGGTCCTCGAGTGTACCGAACACATGCTCCATATCGGTCAGCTCGAAACACCCCGCTTTAGGCTTAAAAACCTGGGCAACATCTGACATATCGAAGTCAGTGTAGGCCTGTTGGTGGATCAATTTGATGTCGAACAGCAGGGGAGGCAAAGCCTCTTCCGCCCAGTAGGTCCAGGATCCCAGCACCTCAGACTCGTTGGGGGCTGGTGCGTCTGCAAATACATACACGCGCCAGCGACCATCAGCAGTGTGCTGGTGGCCAATGTGCAGAGGCACCAGATCACATACCCGACCCACCTGTGCGGATTTGAAACGTCGGCCTATTGGGTAGCCGGCCGCGAGTTGCTGATGACGTACGGATGTGGTGATTATGGATGGCTCGTACTCGGTGAGGTAACCGGCATTGAACTCCGCTGTCTGGGTATAGAACGTTTCCAGTTCCTGTGGATCCTTTAGTCGGTCGTTCGACTCAGCCATGAGAGAAGACCACTGTTTGTCGAACTCGATAAGCCGGTGAGCAATGTCTCTGCGTTCGTCGGCATAGGTACATAGAAGTTGCTTGGGGCTGTTACCGGTGAGCACATGGCCCAATTTCCAAGCAAGGTTGAAGCCATCCTGCATGGAAACGTTCATTCCTTGGCCTGCTTGCGCTGAGTGTGTATGGCAGGCGTCGCCAGTGATAAAAACGCGCGGGTACTCACTGTTTGTTTTTTCGGAGCTCCTGTCATCGAAATCGTCAGTGATACGGTGGCTTACCTCATAGACTGAGTGCCACACCACATTTCTCACATCAAGCTTATATGGATTCATGATTGCCTGAGCTTGAGCGACTATCTTCTCGAGAGGGGTTTCCCGGACACTACGTTCGTTGCCTTCCGGAACTTCTCCAAGGTTTACATAAAGGCGGAACAGGAACCCACCCTCGCGCGGGATGAGTAGGATGGAACGACCATTGTTGGCTTTAATGGTGCACTTCTTTCGAACATCCGGAAAGTCAGTATCTGCAAGAACATCCATGACACCCCAAGCCTGGTTCGCTTGGTTACCGCTAAGCCGGTACCCCAGCGACTTTCGAACATTACTCCGTGCGCCGTCTGCTCCAATTAGATACTTTGTCCGGATCTGAAACTCTTCACCTTGATCGTCACCAGCGGAGCGGCGTAATGTGACTTTGATCGGATAGTCGCTGTCTTCCAATACATCAAAATCAACGAATTCATAACCGTAGTCCGGCTCCATGCGAGTGGGCGCGTTTTTCATGTAACGGTTAAAATGATCAATGATTCGCGTTTGAGTAATGAGCATCATGGGCCATTCACTGAACTTTGTGGGGAGCTCCCGGACACTGCTTTCCCGCGCGACATGCTCTGGTTCGTTCGGATCCGGCTTCCAGAACGTCATGTCTGTAATAGTGTGGGCCTCCGCATAGATCTCGTGCGCGAATCCAAATGCCTGAAATGTCTCCATGGTTCGCGAATGAACACCATCTGCATTGGCCAGTTCCAGACGGTGGCCACGCTTTTCAATCATGCGTGTATTTATGTTCGGAAATTGTGAGAGCTGCGCAGCTGCGATTGATCCGGCCGGCCCACAGCCGACGATGAGAACATCCATAGTCTCTGGCAGATCTTTGGGTCGATCGACTCCAACCCCTTGAGCCGGCAAGGTCATAGGGTCACCGGTTTGATAGCCTGATACGTGAAACTGCATATCAATACTCCAACTTATTATATATTGAAAATATGTGTTGATGGTTTTCTGCATTTAAGAGCCCTAACAAGGCTCTCCGAACGCCAGCTGGTCTTTCAGTTTCGATCGTCAGACCTTAGCGCTGGCGGCCAGCTGGCTGGCCTGGTTCTGCTCGTCTTCCTTGGCCTTGGCGCGCGGACGCGCGTGGCGGTGCTGCAGCTCGGGCTGCTCGGTCTTGGCCAGCTCGATGTCGAACACCACCTCGGAGAAGGAACCGTCCAGCTCGCGCTTGGCGATCTCGTCCTTGTCCTCGATGCGCTTGGCCGTCACCACCAGCTCCTCGCGGGTCGCGAAGGCGAAGTCGTCGAAGGTGTAGGGGTCGCCCGCCAGGTTGATCTGGGTGGTCAGGTGCTGGTGACCCGGCGCGGAGATGAAGTAGTGGATATGCGCCGGGCGCTCGCCGTGACGGCCCAGGGACTTGAGCACCACGTCGGTGGGGGCGCCTTCCGGCACGCCGTAACCGGAGGGGATGATGCTGCGCGCGGTATAACGCCCTTCGCTGTCGGCGTAGATGGTGCGGCGCATGTTGTACTCGTCCTGGGTCGGATCGAAGAACGAGTAGCAGCCCTTGGAGTTGCAGTGCCAGATCTCGACCTTGGCGCCGGGGATCGGGGTGCCGTCCACGTCACGCACCTGGCCGGTCAGCCACATCACCTCGGCATCCGGGTCGCTGCCGTCGTCCATGCGCGCGAAGCCCTCGGCTTCCGGGGCGCCGGCCACGTAGAGCGGGCCCTCGATGGTGCGCGGGGTGCCGCCGGTGCGCTTGGCCTCGGCGTCGGTCGCGTCCTGGCGCATGTCCAGGAAGTGATCGAAGCCCAGGCCCGGGGAGAGCAGGCCGAACTGGGTATCATGGCCCAGGGCATTGAGCAGGCTGACGGCGAACCAGTACTCCTCCTCGCTGACGTCGAAGTCGTCGATCAGCTTGTAGAGGTCGGAGATCAGGCGGTGCATGATCTGCTTGGCGCGCTCGTTGCCGCCCTCCTGGTCGAAGCCGGCGACGGTCTTCAGGAAATCCTGCACTTCGGGGGTGCCGAATATCTTCACGGTCATGGTGTTGTTCCTATTGTGTTATTCCGTGCGGGTCGGCGCCGATCGACGACCCGCTGTCGGTCAGATGCGCTTGAAGAGGGCCGAGCGTTGGGTCGTCTCGGCACCATCGGCGGCGGTGAGGAAGCGCTCCATATCAATGTCGCGCTCGAACAGCCGGCCCTTCATCAGGCCCCGAGGTGGTATCGATCATCGGCGACGGCCGCACAGGTAGGCCTTGTGCTCGCTGAAGCGGCCATTTAAGTAGGTATTGGCCGTATCCTGAACGAAGCCCACGAAACCATCCCAGGCGTCATCATCTAGGGGTGAATTAAGGGCCGGCACGTAGGTGAAACTCTCGTGCTCGGCGGCAAGCTGTTCGAAACGTTCGCTTCTCTCCTTTACGCGCACAAAGCGCTTGAGGTTCCTGGGAATGGATGACTGGGACATCTAGCACCTCCGAGTGAGTCGTCACCCAGGTGTTACAAGAGCCGTGCCAAGTTCCGAAAAAAAGGCATAGATCATTGCGAAACAATGACCTGCGTCATGGGAAGTGAGAGCTCACAGGAGAGCTGGCATGAGAGAGATCAAGGAAATGGTGAAATGCTGCGGCGCAGCTTCACAAAAACATGAAATCCTGGAAAAGCCGGGGCTGGGCCAGGCGGATGTTGGTGGAAAACGCATTGGGGACTTATGCTGTGGCCTTCGCCGGCGACAAGACCGGCCGGCCGGCTGAGTTAGACTAAAGAACAACCCAGCCAATAATAGAACAACACGCGACCGCCTGACGCCACGAGGAACCCCATGCCCGCACTCCTGACGACCCCGCACTACCCCGACAGCCAGGACATTCTCGACAAGTTGCGTTTCCTGCCTGACGAGGGCCAGATCTGGCTCGGCGAGCAGCGAATGCTGCTGCTGCAAGTACAAACCATGGCCACCTTCCGCAAGGAGATCGTCAATACCATGGGCCTGCAGCGCGCGCGCAGCTTCTTCATGCGACTGGGTTACCATGCCGGCATCCAGGATGCCGAGCTGGCCCGGGCAGTACGCGGCCAGGACATGTCGGTGGAGGATGGCTTTTTGACCGGCCCTCAGCTCCACGCCCTGCGCGGGCTGGTGAAGGTGGCGCCCATCGCCCTGGAGATCGACACCCAGAGCGGGCACTTTTATAGCGAGTTCGAGTGGCAGGACTCCTACGAGGTGGCCATCAGCCAAAGCGCTTTCGGCCTGCTCAAGGAGCCGGTGTGCTGGCTGCAGCTGGGCTATGCCTGCGCCTACTCCAGCCAGTTCCTGGGCCACGAGATCCAGTATCGCGAGGTGGAGTGCCGGGGCCGTGGCGACGAGCGCTGTCACATCGTCGGCAAGCCGGCCCATGAATGGGAAGATCACGAGGCCTTCGCCGAACTCTTCCGCGAGGATCCACTGATCGACGAGCTCTATGAGTTGCAGTCACGCATCGCCTATCTCGAAGACGACATCGTCCGACACCAGGGCGAGGAGCGTCATCGCCCCATTGGCCAGGCCCCGGCCTTCCTGGGTGCGCTCGACCTGATCGACCGCGCCGCGCGCTCCGAGGTATCGATCCTGCTGCTCGGCGAGACCGGTACCGGCAAGGAGATCTTCGCCCACCGCGCCCACCAGCAGAGTGAGCGCTCTACCGGTCCCTTCGTGGCGGTCAATTGCGCCGCCATCCCGCCCGAGCTGATCGAGTCGGAGCTGTTCGGCGTCGAGAAGGGGGCCTATACCGGCGCGGTGCAGTCCCGCGCCGGGCGCTTCGAGCGTGCCCACGGCGGCACCCTGTTCCTCGATGAACTCGCCGAGCTCTCGCCGCGCGCCCAGGCGGCGCTGCTGCGGGTACTGCAGGAGAAGCAGATCGAGCGCGTCGGCGGCCAGGCCAGCTACCACGTCGACGTCCGCATCATCGCCGCCACCCATGGCGACCTGACGGAGCGCGTCCAGGACGGTCGCTTCCGCGCCGATCTCTTCTACCGGCTCAATGCCTATCCGGTGATGATCCCGCCGCTGCGTGAGCGTCGCGACGACATCCCCCCGCTCGCCGAGCACTTTCTTGCCCGCTTCGAGCAGCACTATCGCATCAAGACCCTGGGCTTCACCGACCAGGCCCTGGCGGCCATGCACCGTCATGCCTGGCCGGGCAATATCCGCGAGATGCAGAACACCATCGAGCGTGGTGTGATCCTCACCGGCGACCGTCAGTCTATTAGTGAGCAGGCGCTGTTCGGCCAACGGCCTGATCCTGTTGGTCAGGTACTTGGCGACAGCGGGCACTTCACCTCAGACACCTCAGCAACGAGCGATACCGGCGATGCTCTGGAAACGCTGTGTACCAGCATTCTGGAAGGCGGCATCGCGCTCGAGACGTTGGAGGAAGCACTACTGGAGCAAGCCTATCGCGAGGCCAAGGGCAATATCTCAGCCGCCGCCCGGCGCCTGGGGCTAAGCCGGGCGGCCCTGGACTATCGGCTGAAGAAGCCGGGAAAGGTGTAGCGAATGAATCGACGGCCTACATGGCGGGCAACGACAGTAGAGCCGTGGGGGCAGGACAGACCGCACATCACCCAGTGAGCCGCTGCACGGTCACCGTGCGATGTGCGAGATCAAGACAGAGCAGGCCGCCTTGCCGATGCGCTTGTGCAGGGGGAGGCACGGATTTATCCTTGCTCAGTTCAATGAGAATAGCTTCAGTCTGGATAATTGCACATGTCCGCTCGTAAGGTAGCGTCACTATACTTCTTTCCTTGTTCTAGCAGCCCTTGGTTTGAGTATATATCTCCATACCCCCTGATCTGAGTACGGCTCCAAAGGTGGTCAAATGATACGCGATAATCGCCGTTTTTTTTACGGCGTGATTCCTTGGAGACATGGAGAATATTATTCGTGCGGGCACACAATAGTTAGAGTCGATGCTTTTTAAGACGGTAGGCATAGGCTGCACGTGTCATTCCTAGACGCTGCGCTGCTGCAGATATATTTCCGCCACTATCACTATTGGCAGCTTGAATTAGTGCTCTTTCTACCTCTTCTAATGTCATGCCAGCGTCTAGGAGTGGTTGAACACGCTGTCTAGGAGATACGTTGCTGGAGTTGTCGTCGAGTGTTGGCATGAGCATGCCCGAATCATCAAGGCCTTGAGCTTTCTCGCGCTCCAGTGTCGGGACGCGGTAATCACCAAACAATGCTTTTTCAGAAATGTGTTTATTGTCAGCAGTGAGAATCACACCTCGTTCGACGCAGTTCTTGAGTTCGCGAACGTTTCCTGGCCAGCGGTACTGGTGCATGGCTGAGCGAGCCTGGTCGGAAAAGCCAAGTGTGCGGCGCTGGTAGTGATGCTCGAAGTGGGTGAGAAAGTGCTCCGCCAATGGCACGATGTCGTCAAGGCGCTGGTATAACGGTGGTACGCTCAACGTAAAAGCGTTAAGGCGGTAAAATAGATCCTGGCGAAAATTGCCCTGTTCAACACGTGCTAGTAGGTCAGTATGGGTAGCGGCAACGATACGCACGTTGACCTCTGTGACGCTCTCGCCGCCGACACGTTCGATCTGACCTTCCTGAAGCGCGCGCAAAAGCGCTGCCTGTGCACGCGGTGAAAGTTCAGCAAGCTCATCCAGAAATAGGGTGCCTCCATCGGCGCGTTCAAAACGGCCCATACGTGACTGCACCGCACCCGTGTAGGCGCCCTTTTCGACGCCAAAGAGCTCTGACTCAATGAGTTCAGGCGGTATAGCAGCGCAGTTTACTGCAATAAATGGCCCGCTGGCACGGAGGCTATGATCATGCAGACGTCTCGCAAGAATCTCTTTTCCCGTACCGGTTTCGCCCAATAGCAACACGGGAACCTCCGAGGGAGCAGCACTGTCGAGCATGGTGAGCATCTCTCGAAAGGCTGGTGTTGAGCCAATTGGCCCCCAGGTCTCCTGGTTTCGTGTGCGAGCCAGATCGCTTTCCAGTGTGGCAATACGCGCCTGAAGTTCGTAAAGCTCGTCAATCAGAGGAGCTTCACGCAGTAATTCAGCAAAGGCGACATGATCGGGCCACTCTTCGGCCAGCTTACCAATGATACGGCAATTGTCGTCGCCACAGGCTCGGCAACTCACTTCTCTGTACTGTACTTCGCGGCCCAATAGTTGAGTGGCGTAGCCTGACGCGTAACCCAGCAATGTCCAACATGCAGGCTCACGCTGTCGTCCGCGTGCACGCCACACGTCCACTTCAAACGAACCTTTCCATATGAATTCGCTATAAAAAAGATCCTGCTCGAGATTCATCTCCAGGCTGATCGGCACAGCCTGCACATGCCCCTGCAACGCATGTAGCTGTGGCCCAGCGAGAAAGCTCTCCTCCAACCCTAAACGCTCTCCCCTCAACGACTCGCCAAGCTCGGCATCCATCAGTCCTGAGTAGTAGCCGAGGCGCATAAAGATCCCCCGGGCGCGCTCCATGCCCAACGTCGTAATTAACTCGTTGCGAAAGAATGTCGACGCGGCAAGTGGCATCAGCAGCATGCGCTGCTCGCCTAGCCAAATTTGACCCTCTTCAGGCAGAAAGCGTAGCGCGTCCATTAAGTCGCGAGCATTCGGGTAGTCAGAAGATGAAATAAACATGCCGACTCACGTTGAGGTTGGTAGCGAAGGGGGAAGAAGCAAAAGAGTATCACTTGGTTTGCTGCCTTGGAAAAGCACAACAACTACAAAGAAGTGAAAGTCGGTTGATGATTTGATGAAGGGTTAATCAAATGATTAAACGCTATTTGCGAACGGATGTTCGCCAGGCGGATTAAAAAGTCATGTAGATCAGTTAATTCCTTGATAGCTGTCCTATTTCTTAAATCGGCACGCTTTTTGAAAGGTAGTTGCTAAAGGACCAGCGATAAGTCATTGATTTATACTAAAGTATTAGATTTTCAATGGTCGTGCTGGGTACCTTGGTTATGACATGCCCCTGTCGAAATAACGGAAGATGCTGATATGTACAACATAACAACCGATAGGAACACCGTGGATAGCAACGGCCCAACCCGCCTGCCGTTTAGGCCCCTTTCATGTCCTGCTATTAAGCGCCTAGCACTTGTAAGTGGCCTGCTGTTGTCACTAACAACCGCTAGCTTGGCAACAGCTGCCGAGGAGCGAGAACCTGCCGAGGTGTATCAACAGGTTTGCTCTCATTGTCACAACTTAGATAAAGCAGTTGGGCCCATGATTACCATGCCTTTTCCTGAAGGGGCCTGGGAGGCGAGGGGTAATCATATTCGTAACACGGTTAGGCAAGGCCGTGCTGCGATGCCTTCATTCCGTGAAGCCAAAATCAGTGATGCCGAGCTTGAGGGACTGATTGACGCTTTATTACGCGGTGAACTGGCAAATGCTGCCACAGGTGAGGAGTAATGCCATGAAGCTAACACGCCGTGCGTTACTTAAAAATAGCTTATTACTGGGCGCCACCGCACCGTTATCGATAGGTAGTGCCTTCGCCGCGAACCAGGCAAATGTGTCGCAGCAAGGCCAGATCAATCTTTACGGTAGTAATAAGTCGACCACCGAGCTAGGGCTTGGGCTCCGTCAGCTAGGTTTGAAACCACGCTATGAAGGACGCCTTAACCCGCTAGCGCTGAGTGCCTTACCCAGCGGAACGCTGGCAGCCGGCTTTACCGATGAGTCGGGGATCGTACTACTTACGAGCCTGCTTGCCGGACGTGGTCGGATTCTTGCACTGGGGCGCCATGAGTCAAACCAGCATCATTTGTTAAGTCACCGCGGGCCTATTGTCGAGCCAACGACTATTGAAACGGGAAGTTGGCAAGCTTCTTTAGGACGTGAATATGCCCGCTTAGCGTTGGCCTCAGCTCGCGATCGTCATGCGCGACATTTTTTGGGCACGCCAACTACGACGAATGTCAGCGAGCTGAGCTTCCTGGTCCAACTCTGAATCTTTATCACAATAATCGAGAGACACGTTTATGAGCACGACAAAGCGTATTCTGCCTAAAGGCATTGCAGAGGCCGATTTCGATGCCGCGTTAAATCAATTTCGCGAAACGATTGGAAGCGAGAGCGTTCTGACCGAGAGCGAACAGCTAGCACCCTATACCAAAATAATGATGGCTGGAGATGCTTCCGACTATATTCCCTCGGCTGCGTTGCTGCCCAATGACGCTGAGCAGGTGCAGGAACTTGTACGTATTTGCAACGAGTATAAAGTACCGATCTGGACCATTTCTACGGGTAAAAACCTTGGATACGGGTCAGCTGCACCCGGCGAAACCGGCCAAGTCATTCTCGATCTTCATCGCATGAATCGTATTCTCAGTGTGGATCCTGAGGTCTGTACAGCGCTGATCGAACCCGGCGTCACGTACCAGCAGCTCTACGACTATATCCAAGAGAAAGGCTACAAGCTTTGGTTAGATCCGCCCGCACCGTCGGCGATTGCTGGGCCAGTTGGCAATACCCTTGATCGTGGTGTGGGCTACACCCCTTACGGCGAGCACTTCATGTTTCAGTGCGGCATGGAAGTGGTGCTGGCCAATGGTGAGATGATTCGCACCGGCATGGGCGGAATTGAGAATTCCAGTTCATGGCAGGTATTCAAGTGGGGCTATGGTCCCTATATCGATGGTCTCTTCACCCAATCCAACTATGGTGTCGTGACTAAGATGGGATTGTGGCTGATGCCCGAACCACCGGCTTATCGACCTTTCTTGATCCAGTATCAGGATCCCGAAGAT
Source organism: Halomonas sp. Ps84H-12 (assembly GCF_024124725.1). NCBI lineage: Bacteria > Pseudomonadati > Pseudomonadota > Gammaproteobacteria > Oceanospirillales > Halomonadaceae > Halomonas > Halomonas sp. Ps84H-12. Next base: position 23,668 of record NZ_JAMXSJ010000039.1, read on the forward strand.
ATCGCTGAGATCGTTGATGTGCTGCGACCACTGCGTATCTCTCAAATCATTCCTAACGCAGTAGTGATTGTGCATACCCTGTGGGACGCAGGTACCCATGTGGTACGCAAGCACTATTACGATGGTAAAGAATCCATACCAAGGGAAGCCATAGAGCGGATCAAGCAAGATGAAGGCATTGGCGAGTGGAACGTCTACGCGGCGCTCTACGGCACACCCGAGCAGATCGAGGTCAACTGGAATATCGTCGAGCAAGCATTTGGGGCCAGCGGCAAAGCTAAAATCATGTATGGCGATGAAGCCGAACAGCGTGGTGGCGGCTTCGAGTATCGCTCGGCGTTGATGAAGGGCGACATGAATCTGCAGGAGTTTGGGCTGTACAACTGGCGCGGTGGCGGCGGTTCTATGTGGTTTGCCCCGGTGTCACAGGCCAAGGGTAGTGAGACTAAGGATCAGACTGAGTTAGCTCAAAAAATTCTCGGCAAGTATGGCTTTGACTACGTAGCCGAGTACATTGTCGGCTGGCGCGATATGCACCATGTCATCGATTTGCTCTACAACCGTGAAGATCCAGAAGAGACTCAACGCGCTCATGACTGTTTTGCAGAGTTGATTGATGAGTTCGCCAAGCGGGGCTATGGCCTCTACCGCACTAACACTGAGTTCATGGAGCAAGTAGCCGGAACGTTCGGCGAGCCGCTGCGCAATGTGCATACCGCTCTGAAGAATGCACTGGATCCCAATGGCATCTTATCGCCAGGTAAATCGGGTATCCGTCAGTAGACTTGAGTTCGCGGAAGCCAGTTATGTTCCAAGTTCCATCAACTTCCGCCGCTTGAATTGAGTCTTTCTCAATTTTAGGTACGGGCCATAGAAAATAACGATACAAGAAGGTGGGAACAGATGAAGCCCAATTTCAAGTTTAAGCCAATGATGACCATAACCTTGACAGGCTTACTGGTTATCCAAGCACTGAGTGGCGCGCTAGCCAATAATGGGGATGAAAGTCACCTAAACGCAAATGCCCCTGGTGATAAAAGCAATACGACAGTGGTGATGCTCGGTACAGGAACTCCGGTTTTGAAACATGAGCGGGCAGGCCAATCGATACTCATTGTGGTGGATAAGGAGATGTATCTGTTTGATGCCGGTCCAGGCTTCGTGAGGAACTTCGATGCCCTTTCCGGTGAGGACTTCATGCCTGAGGATATCTACTTCGACAACAATTCGGTTTACGGAGCGATGAACAAGGTGTTTCTCACCCACCTCGACTCTGACCATGTGATGGGTATGCCCGAGCTGATGCTTCGTCCATGGATTATGGGCCGTAGCGAACCGCTGAAGGTAGTTGGTCCCCAGGGTACGAAGGCGATGACCACAAATATTCTTGAAGCGTATTTGGACGATATCGAACATCGGCTGCACGGTACCCAACCTGCTAGCGAAGATGGTTTCACAGTTGAAGTGAGTGAGATCAGCGACACTCAGGTCGTGCACCAAGATGACAAGGTGACCATTACCGCCTTTAACGTTCATCACGGAAGTTGGGCAGATGGCATGGCCTTTGGCTATCGCGTGGAAACACCCGAAAAAACGGTGGTGATCAGTGGAGATACTCGGCATGAAGAGGAGCTTTACCAGTACTTCGATGGTGCCGATATTTTGATTCATGAAGTGATGAGTGAGCAAGGCGTAAGTCAGCTCCCGCAAGATTGGCAAAACTATCTGTACCACGCTCATACCAGTACGCAACAGCTAGCCGAGATAGGTCGCCATATAGCCCCCGAGTTACTAGTAATGAATCACCCATTATTTTTTGGCCAGAGCGACGAACAGCTGACCAATGAAATGGCCAATTATTACGATGGGGAATTCGTGCTTTCCGAAGATCTCGATATCTATAAATGAGGTTGGTTGCGACCAGTAGTAACGACTCTGAGCATTCAAAGGAGCAACAAAATGAGCGGCACTTATAGCGATTTTTATCTTCAGCTAATCGGTGGTAAATGGCGCGAGGGCAGTAGCGAGCGTACCACCGAAGTTCTCAACCCTTACGATAACCGCGTACTGCTGACGACGCGCTTAGCCAATCGCGATGATTTGGATGCCGCATTCACGACGGCAGAACAAGCCCAAACCGAGTGGGCGGCGACGCCACCTGCTGAGCGAGCTGAGTTATTGCAGCGTGTGGTAGCGATCTTCGATGCGCGTAAAGAAGAAATTATTGACTGGTTGATTCGTGAATCAGGCAGCACACGTCTAAAAGCAAACATTGAGTGGGGGGCGGCTCGCGGTATCTCCCGAGAAGCTGCCAGTATGCCGGGGCGTGTCCACGGTATGACGATGTCCTCCAACGTGCCAGGTAAGGAAAACCGTATCTACCGCAAGCCTCTTGGCGTGGTGGGGGTTATCAGCCCATGGAATTTTCCGTTACATCTTTCTCAGCGTTCCATCGCCCCCGCGCTGGCGCTGGGCAATGCGGTAGTGGTTAAGCCAGCTAGCGATACGCCGGTTACTGGCGGACTACTGCTAGCGAAGATCTTCGAGGAGGCTGGTCTGCCCGCCGGCCTACTCAGTGTGGTGGTCGGTGCTGGCAGCGAAATCGGGGATGCTTTCGTCGAACACCGCGTACCCCGTATGATCTCTTTCACGGGCTCGACCCAGGTAGGCCGCGGTATCGGGCGAATCGCCAGCGGCGGTGAACATATTAAGAAGGTGGCGCTGGAGCTTGGTGGCAATAGCCCCTTCGTAGTGTTGGATGACGCAGACCTTGATCAGGCAGTTAACGCCGCGGCGATGGGTAAATTTCTCCACCAAGGACAAATCTGCATGGCGGTCAACCGCATCATCGTTGATGAAAGCGTCTATGACGACTTTGTCGAGCGCTTTGTCACCAAGGTGAAAGGACTGCAAGTGGGTGATCCCAACGATATGGCTACGGTCGTTGGGCCTGTTATCAACGTCAAGCAGCGTGAAGGGCTGGAAGAGAAGATTGCTACTGCCAAGCGTGAAGGCGCTACCGTTTTGGTAGAGGGCGAGATTAATGGCCAGTTGATCCCACCGCATGTATTCAGTGATGTCACCCCGGATATGGAAATCAGTCGTGAGGAGATCTTCGGTCCGTTGGTCGGTATTCAGAAAGCCCGGGACGAGGCTCACGCACTAGAACTGGCTAATGGCACTGAGTACGGCCTCTCCAGCAGCGTTTTCAGTGGTGATATCGAGCGCGGAATGCGCTTTGCCCAGGGCATCAAGGCAGGCATGACTCATATCAACGATATGCCAGTTAACGATGAGGCTCATGTGCCCTTCGGTGGTGAGAAGAACTCGGGCCTTGGTCGTTTCAATGGTGATTGGGCAATCGAGGAGTTTACTACCGACCACTGGATCAGCGTGCAGCAAACGCCGCGCCGTTATCCTTTTTAACTCCCCAGAAGACACCCCTTTTACCCGTATAACAACGCTTGTCACCCGACTCGGGAGGGTGACTCGTTGGCTGATAAAAGAGACAACAAGCCATGAAAAAAACGACCTCCATCTTCCTGGCGGCACTCAGTGCTAGTGCCGCAGCGTCTTCGGCACTAGCCGTTAACGGCCACTACTCACTCGGCATCGAGGGCTTGGGCGCAGCGGCGGCACCGCCCCAAGGACTCTATTATCGAGGCTACCTGGTTCATTATGAGGTCGACAGCTTCAATGACGGTTCCGGCTCATCCGTGCCGGGGAACAATAGCGGCACGGTCAGCGCACTAGCCCACCGATTTATATGGATGACAGATAAGACGGTTCTAGGTGCCGATTACGGCATGGAGACGATTATTCCCATGCTGGATATCGAGTTTGATCTGGATGTTGCCGGGGGGAGCCGCTTCGACGATGACGGCATCGGTGATCTATTTGTCGGCCCAATAATTCTCGGTTGGCACGGTTCCCAATGGGATATTACCTTCGCTGGCGGCCACTGGTTCGACACTGCTGACTTTGATGCCGATAACCCAGCTTCGGTGGGCAAAGGATACGGCACTACCATGCTTACCTTGGGCGGCATGTGGCACTTTGACGAGGAGAAACGTTGGAACATCTCGGCCCTGTCGCGATATGAGATCAAGACCAAACAAGACGATACCGGCGTCACTCCCGGAGACAGTTGGCTGGTGGAGTGGGGCTCGGCCATCGTTTGAACAACGGTCTTGAGCTGGGCTTGGTCGGCTATAACGCCTGGCAACTAGAAGCCGATGAGGAGGCGCCAACCACAGACAAGGCGGAGCGCCATGCAATTGGGGCTGAAGCAGGCTATCTGTGGGCCACCGCCGGTGTGATACTCAAAGGGGCCTATTATCATGAGTACGACACGCAGGCCGGTGGTCTAAAAGGTTTGGAGAGCGATGGGAATACTCTCCGCCTACAGTTGACTAAGTTTTTTTGATTTGAGCTGCTCCCGTTCATTTCGGGCGGGAGCACGAAGGGAGAAGAGTCATGCAAATTAAAGCAGCGGTTACGGTAAAGCAGGGTGACGATTTTCAGTGGCAAAACGTGGACTTGACTGACCCGGCTAACGGCGAGATCCGCGTACGTATCGTTGCGACTGGCGTGTGTCACACTGATGCGGTGGCCCGTGACTTGGGGATTGCGCCGTTTCCTATTGTGCTGGGGCACGAAGGAGCTGGCGTCGTCGAGGCGCTCGGTGCAGGTGTGACGGGTCTGGAAATTGGCGACCATGTGGTGCTGTCGTTTGCACACTGTGGAGAGTGTGATCACTGTTTGACCGGGCATCCAACCGTTTGCGGTACATTCAACGAACTCAATTTCGGGGGTGCCATGGACGATGGCAGCCATCGGCTGCAGCGGGATAACGAGGCACTGGCAACTTTCTTCGGCCAATCTTCGTTTGCTACCCACGCCGTGGTAAGCGCGCGTAACGCAGTGAAGGTCGATCGGGAGGTCGAGTTAGCGATGCTCGGCCCATTGGGTTGCGGTATTCAGACGGGGGCGGGGACAGTGCTTAACCGTCTGAAACCTGAATTTGGTAGCTCGATTGTGGTGTATGGCTGTGGCGCGGTGGGCCTTTCCGCGGTCATGGCAGCTAAGATCATTGGCTGTCAGCGCATCATTGCGGTGGACGTAAACGAAAGTCGCTTGGCGCTCGCTCGCGAACTGGGCGCAACTCACACCGTTAATGGCAAGCAGGAACAAACTATTGAGCGCGTGCGAGAGATTACCGGTAATGGCAGTGAGTACGCTGTGGAAACAACCGGTGTGCCACTCGTGGTACGTCAGTCACTACAGGCTCTGCGTCCTTTAGGTGTCTCGGCAATTGTCGGTGTCACCCCAGAGGTTACGTTAGATGTTCACCACGACTTGATGGCGGAAGGAAAGTCCCTGATTGGTGTGATTGAGGGCGATTCGGTACCACGGGTGTTCATCCCTCAGTTGGTTGCCTATTACAAAGAAGGTCGCTTTCCTTTCGATAAGCTGGTCACGCTCTACCCAGCGGATCAGATTAACCAAGCCTTCGAAGACTCCAAAAATGGCACTACCGTCAAGCCGGTACTAAAGATCGGCTAAATATGTAGAGACTAATGGGTGAATTCGGCACCGATAATTATATAAATCTTTGAAAGAGAAGAGTAACGCTAGCAGCTACAGTCGGAGGCCATGTATTCGAGGTCAAGGGCTTGGCTCTGCTATACGGGTGACGATGAGGGCGTTGCATTATTGCATCAGGATATATGGTTTTTGATCAATATGCGGATTAGTCGCTGGCGACTAATCTGCTCAGACTCTATGTATTGAATTGGGTTAGAAGCCCCCCTATAGCACGACATCTGTGCTGTCGTGCTAAGTACCTGATCTAAAGTTTTCGTGTAATATCCATGCCAGGATTTCTGACACGGACAGAACCATGGAAAAACGCTTCGTTGCCCCTCTCACTGAACCTGAACAACAGACGCTGACCTCCGCCTATCACCATGGCGAGAAGCGCGCTCTCCGTCGTCGGGCGCATGCCATTCTACTGAGTGACCAAGGCCATACTATTACCCAAATCAGTGAGATACTTCAGGTTCGCCGCGATGCCGTATCACGATGGTTCAAGCAATGGGAAGTGTCCGGTTTTGATGGTCTCACCGACAAACCGCGTAGTGGACGAACACCCGCCCTCGATGAACACGATCACAAGCGACTGCAAGCGTTGGTAGCCGAGCATCCCCATCAGATTCGCGCCTTACAGGCTCGCTTTCAAGAAGAGACTGGCAAGTCTGTCGCCACGGTGACACTGCGCCGGGCGTTGAAAAAAAAATGGCCATAGCTTCAAGCGCATTCGGCATTCACTCAAGACCCAGCGTGACGAAACGGACTTTCGCAAAACGCAAGGCTTGATGAAAGCGCTTCACGAGCGAGAGGACCAAGGCGAGCACGAGCTCTATTACTTTGATGAATCAGGTTTTTCACAAGCGTCGTCGGTGCCGTATGCGTGGAGCCCTATCGGCAAGCCCTGGGAAGTCACTGCCTACTCCCGCAGCCGAAGGCTAAACGTGCTGGGCTTCCTAAGCCGAGCCGGAAAACTGGTCTATCACACGACAACCGAGACAGTGACCACGGAAACGGTCATAGAAGCGTTTGACCAGTTTGTGATCCAGAAGGATCCAGACACCTTCGCCGTTGTGGTGCTCGA